>CAMLKN010000020.1 GCA_946480655.1 uncultured Devosia sp.
CGTCGGCGTCCGGCATGATCCGGCGCGGCACCCACACCTTCTCGGCAAAGAAGCTTTCCGGATAGTCGTAGGCCTCCGCCTGCACGTCCTGGCACAGCGACAGCGTCACAGGCCCGCAATCGGCGGGGTCTGTAAGAACCTGCATGGCCCGGCGCAGCGCCGGAATGATCTGTTCGGGGCGCGTAATGCGGTCGAAGTAGCGGCTGACAGGCTTGAAGCAGTCATTGGCTGAAACCGTGCCGTCGCCGAAATCCTCGACCTGTTGGAGCACCGGGTCTGGCAGGCGGTTGGCAAAGACGTCGCCGGGCAGCAGAAGCAGCGGAATGCGGTTCACATGTGCCAGTGCGGCCGCGGTCACCATATTGAGCGCACCCGGCCCGATGGACGAGGTACAGGCCATGAAGCGGCGGCGGAAATTGGCCTTGGCGTAGGCAATGGCGGCATGCGCCATGCTTTGCTCGTTCTGCCCGCGATAGGTCGGCAAGGTATCCTTGACTGCGTGCAGCGCCTCCCCGACGCCGGCCACATTGCCATGTCCGAAAATGGCCCAGACACCGCCAAAGATCGGCACTGTCTCGCCGCTGACGACCGTCTTCTGCATGGTCAAGAACTTCGCCACGGCCTGCGCCATGGTGAGGCGGATAGTCTTCTGGCTCATGGTCGTTCCCAAATCTCTACCAGCGCTTTGAACCGTTTGGCCATTTCTGCCACGGCCTCGTCGTCTTCCAGCTTGTTGTCCAGCCAACTGCGCGCGACATCTCCAAAAATCGTCCGCCCGACTGCAAATCCCTTTACGCTGCGGGCGGTCTTTGCCGCTCCGAACGCGGCCTCAAGGTCCGCAATGGGCGCATCGAGCCCGAGCAGGATTACGCCGCGGCAATAGGGGTCACGCTCCGCGATAACCTTGTCTATTGCAGCCCAGGCGCCCTTGCTGGCTTGGGGCTCGAGCTTCCACCAGTCCGGCTTGATCCCGGCATCGTAGATCGCGCCAAGCGCGCGCGCCACCGTGTCGTCGTTCAATGAGCCGTGCTTGCCCGCTATGATTTCGACCAGCAGTTCCCGGCCAACCTTGCGCGCCGCGTCGAAGGCCGACCGCAGCTTGCCAATCTGTTCATTTTTCAGGTCCTGGCTATCCCCGGGATGGAAGAAGCAGAGGACCTTGATGCAATGATCCACCGGCCATTCCACCAGCCGTGACCCGAGATCCTGCGTAAATTCGAACCGCAGCGGCCGGGATCCCGGCAATTCAATCGGCTTGGCCACCCAGAAATTGGGGAGAGCTCCGGCAGCATAGAGAGCATCGCGCCCATACTTGTCATCGATCAGCATGCCGAAGCCATCGCGGCCCTTGGCCACCGCCGCTGCCGCCTGCGCCGCCAAGACCTTGAATGTACTCAACCTTTCCAGTTTTGCGGAATCGCCGGCGGCCATGTCTTCGAGCTGGCTGCGATGGTCGATGGCCAAGGCCATGAGCTTGGGAATGTCCCTTCGCCGCGTCGTGGCCCAGTGGACGTGATTGATGGCTTCGTCCTTGCGCAGCGCGCGTTCCTTGCTGCCGTTCTTGAGGAAGAATTGCAGCTCTTCCCAGGTCGGGATTTCCGGCGCGCAGAGCAACCGGCTCACCGCAAACGCCCCGCAGGCATTGGCCCAGGTAGCGCTGGTCGCATGCGGCTCGCCCCGTAGCCAGCCGCGCAGGAACCCGCTCATGAACGCGTCGCCGGCGCCCAGAACATTATAGACTTCAATGGGAAAGCCCCTGCCCACGATACCGTCCTCGAGATCGTCTGGAATGAGGCCGTCATAGACGATGCAGCCCATCGGACCGCGCTTCAGGACGATCACGGCGGAGGACAGGGACCGGATCGTCCTGAGCGCAGAGTGAAGATCGCTGGCACCTGCCGCGATCAGAACCTCTTCCTCCGTGCCCACGATCAGGTCGCATTCAGGCAACACGGTCCTGAGATGTGCGGATACGGTGTCGGAAGCAATGTAGCGGCTGTCGCCGGCATCATGGCCCGCGAGGCCCCAGAGGTTGGGCCGGTAGTCGATGTCGAACACCACCTTGCCGCCGCTTGCCCGCGCAATGCGCATGGCCTTGCGCTGCGCCTTGTCGCTGTGGGGCTTGGAAAAATGCGTGCCCGTCACCAGCACGGCGCGGGATGAACGGATGAACTGCTCATCGATGTCACCCTCGTCGAGGGCAGCATCGGCACAATTGTCGCGATAGAAGATCAGCGGGAAGGACTTGTCATTCTCGACCGACAGCAGCACCAGGGCAGTGAGCCGTTCCGGATCGGTGGCAATTCCTGTCGTATTGACGCCCTCGCGCGCCAGCTGTTCGCGAATGAATCGGCCCATCTGCTCGTTGCCGACGCGGGTGACCAGGGCCGACTTCAACCCTAGCCGGGCTGTGCCCACCGCGATATTGGTCGGGCAGCCGCCGACGGACTTGGCAAAGCTGCCCACATCCTCAAGGCGCGTGCCGATCTGTTGACCATAGAGGTCAACCGAGGCGCGCCCGATGGTGATGACGTCGAGGCTGCGGTCTGCCGTGTCAGTTGAGCCAGAGGCCACGCTCATTCCTCCCGGGGCTGCATGGATCTAGCGGCAATGAAACACAGGTTCCGAAAACAGACAAGATAGAACATTCATTCTACAGCTGGAATGAGCTGTTTTGTGTTCCGCTAGAGCTGGCGACGCCGCTCTGCAAGGCTCACCGTCAAAGCCATGGCAAAGGTCAGGCTGGCGGACAGTGAACGAAATCCGGCATGATCGGCTTCCATCAACTCGAACCAGACCTGTGCATGGGCCACGAGGGGAGAAAGAGCCGAATCGGTCAATGCAACCAAGGGCACGCCCCGTTGCGCGAGCGTCTGCGCTTGGGTGATGCTCTCGGGCGCATATGGGGAAAAGCTAACACCGAATGCCGCATCCCGTGCCGTGGCCATGGCGAGAACGTCGTCGTCATTGCCGGCCGCCGAACTCACCACCTGATGCCGGACCTTGAGCTTGCCCAGGGCGTAGGCCATGGAGGTCACGAGGGGAAAGCTGCGGCGTCGGGCGATGAGATAGATGGTCTCGGCCCGCGCCAGGATATCGACGGCACGCTCAAGCCGGGCCGGTTCGATTGCGGCACTGAGCGTGTCGAGGCTCTGATGCGCCGCCCTGATGAAACCTGACACGATTGTGCTGCTTTCCGCCGCGTGGGCGTCCCCGGATTCGAGTTGCCTGAGGCGATCCTCGTAGGAGGAGTTCCGGTCCTTCAGGCGGGCCTGGAACAGATGCTGCAAACCCGAAAACCCCTCGAAGCCGAAATACTGGGCGAACCGCACCAGGGTCGAGGGCTGAACCTGGGCGGCGTTGGCAATGCTGGCAGTGGTGCCAAAGGCCACATCGTCCGGATGCTCGAGCGTATAGGCCGCCACCTGCATCAGGCGCTTGGGCAAGGTGTCGCGCTGTTCCACGATGGCGGCGCGGAGGCTGTCGAAGTCTTTCGGGGCAGAATTGCGCATGGCGGGCTCGCGTGGAATGGGTGTTCCATTATTGGAATGAAATCCCCTTCACGGCAAGCGAAAGGCCGGGTGACTACCGCCGCCCCGGCCCTGTGGGAAGATTATGATCGGCTCAGGCCGCCTGAAGCGTCGTTGGCGCGGCCCGGTTCTCCACCCAGTAGATGAAAGCCGAGGCTGCAACGATAAGGGCCGCACCCAGCCAGAACCACTGGGAAGGCACCTGGCCCAGGGCTACCCAGCCGACAAGGCCGCTGAGGGGAACCTTGAGGTCGCCGAACGGCTGCAGGTAGGTCGCGTCGGCAACCTTGTAGGCGAAGGCCAGCAGGTATTGCGCAACTGCAGTCAGTGCGCCCAGAAGCAGGAGGAGCACGAGGCCGGTGCCTGCGGGCAGTTCGAACGGGAAGCCCGGCGCCATGCCCATGGGCAGCACGCCGGCAAGAGCGTTGACAAACAGCAGGATCGCCAGGTGGTTCGGGGTCATCAGGACCAGCAGCGAGATTGTCAGCGTTTCCGGGCTCTCGCCCTTGCGTGCAAGGTGCTTGGTCAGCACGTCAGTGACCGCCCACAGGGCCGCTGCGGTGATCGGGATCAAGGCCTGCCAGCCAAGGCTTTCCGTGCCCACGCCCGAGACGATGATTGCACCCACGAAGCCAACGATGGCCGCGGCAAGGCGCGCCGCAGAGACACGTTCACCCAGGAAGAGCGCAGAGCCGACGATGATGAACAACGGGCCGGTGGCCAGCAGCGTCACCATCTGCCAGATCGGCACGCCCGAGGCAAAGCCATAGACAAAGACGTGGACGCCCAGAGCCGACACGAAAGCGCGGACTTCGTGGGCCAGCGGGCGGGAAGTACGGAGCTTGGAGAGGCCGATCCTGAGGATCAACGGCAAGGCCAGCACCGAGGCAATCACATATTGCCAGAAGGCCATGCCCGTCGAGCTCATGCCGAAGCCGCCCCATTCAGCCGGGGTCGGAAGCACGGATTGAAGTACGTTGGTGCCCGCAAACACAAGGCTGGCCAACAGCATGAAGGTTGCGCCTGAAGCAGCGGCGCGATTAGAAGTAGAGGAAATCTGGTTCATCTGTCGTCCTTTCCGTAACCAGTTTCCCCAGGGTTACGAGAGGCGACATGCCGAAATCAGCGCAGCCAAATAGCTACGCGCGCCGGCAAAGGCGCTGATCCCGTTCTCTTTCATCCGGACTCTAACCGTCGGCTCCGGAGTTACACCGGATCTGCTGACCTCCCGAACCTCGGGAGCGCTCGCGGGCTTGGCATTTCTACCTTTACCGCCGGTGGGGAATTCCACCCCGCCCTGAGAACAATGCAGGCGAACCTGCGCCGCTACCTTTAGGCCAGGACGGGATTGGGTACAAGCCAGCACAAAGGTGTAACTGTGCGCGTTCGTCGAACGACAGGAAAAATCTGTTCGGCCGTCGGGTTGGGCGGTCCGCCGGAAATTTAGGCACTTCCAAACTCGTGCAGACCATATTAAACAAGATGTCGCTTGTTTAATTGGTTGACTATCATGTCTGAAACCGTCGACGGCCGTTGGGCCGAAATCTTTGGGCCGCGCTATCTGCCCGTTACCACGATCCTGGCGCTGGGCGTGTCGCTCTTCGCCTTCAATGCCTTTCTTTCCTCCACGGCCCTGCCGTCTGCTGTCCAGGAACTGGGTGGCATCGAGGTGATATCCTGGGCGACCACGCTCTACCTGGTTTTTGCCATCGTGGGCGGGGCCGCGGCGGCCATGCTGAAGCGGCGCCTTGGGTCCCGGCTCGCCCTGCTGGGCCTGGCCGGCGTATTTCTTCTGGGCACTCTGATTGCTGCGCTCGCTGGGTCCATGCCACAGGTCCTGTTTGGCCGGGCCGTGCAGGGATTTGGTGAGGGTGTCGTAGCCGCTCTCTGTTTTGCCCTCATCCCCGAACTATTCCCCAGTCGCCTCGTGCCCAAAGTGTTCGGCATGCAGGCCATGGTATGGGCCGTGGCCGCGTTCGGCGGGCCGGCCGGGGCAGGGGCACTGACTGAGTTGATCTCCTGGCGGGCAGCCTTTCTCGTCAATGTGCCCATCGTGCTGATCTTTGGCGCCATGGTCCTCATGATCGTGCCGCGCGGCGAACGGCAGAACTCGGCGCATGGCTTCCCGGGCTTGCGACTTCTCACTATCGGCGGCGGCACGATGATGGTCGCGCTCGCCGCCATCGCGCCGCCCCTTGAAGCCATCGCATTGCTGGTCGGTGCAATCGCGGCTCTCTGTGCCGCCGTCTGGCTCGACCGGGGCAGCGCGGAACGCCTCATGCCT
Source organism: uncultured Devosia sp. (assembly GCA_946480655.1). The sequence continues at coordinate 5,815 of CAMLKN010000020.1, forward strand.
CTCGATGCCTTCTCCACCAATTCGGCAGTGGGGGCGGGGCTCTGGATGTTCCTCCTCATGCCCATCGCCGGGGCCGCAACTGGCGTCTACTTGGTGCTGCTGCTCCAGCAACTTTGGGACTACGGCCCCACCCAGGCGGCTATCGTCGGCGCCGTCATGGCCATTGGCTGGAGTACGTCGTCGATCACGGTGGCTAACGTGAGGAAACGCTCGACGCGCCGCATTCTCATCCGTACCGGCCCCGTCCTGCTGGCGCTCGGCCTGATCGGCGTGTTGATTTCACTGGAAACCACTCAGTTGCCGCTGCTGATCGTCTCACAACTGGCCATCGGCATGGGCTTCGGAATTTCCAACGGCTACATCATGCTCACCATCATGGAGGCCAGCAGTGACGCCGAGCGCGATCGGACGTCGGCTTTGCTGCCGACCACCCAGTCGGCCGGCAATGCCCTCGGCGCGGCTCTGGCGGGCGTTGCTGCAAACGCGGCTGGCTATGCCGTCGCGACTGACAATGCCGCAATTCTGTCGGCGATTGTGCCGCTGTTCGTTGTGGCGGTGGCCTTTGCCGGGCTGGCATTCATCGCCGCCCTGCGCATGGTGCAGTTGGCAAAGTCGACACCTATTGCCGCCTTTGCCAGCGAATAGCACGAAACTGAAGGGGCCTCGGAAAACCGAGGCCCCTTTGCCTACTTTAGGTGGCTCAGCCCTGTTCCAGCCAGCGCACCTGCTCGGGCGTCAACTGGATCTCGAAGGCCTTGAGGCTGTCTTCCAGCTCCACTAGCCGGCGCGGCCCGATCAGAGGAACGCTGGGGAAGGGCTGGGCCAGTACATAGGCCAGCGCCACGTGGATCGGGTTGTGCCCAAGCTGCTTGCCCAGCTCAATGGCCCGGTCGCGCCGTCCGAAGTTCTGGTCATTGTACCAGCAGCGAACCAGCTCCTCGTTGTCGCGCTTGTCTCGCCCGGCGAGGTCGGTGAAGAAGCCGCGCGCCTGGCTCGACCAGGAGAAGTTGGTCACCTGCCGGTCGATCAGCCATTGCTTGAAATCCGGTGTTGCCGCGGTTACGCATCCAGCCCAGATCGGGTCCAGCATTTCGGCCAGGGCAAAGTTATTGCTGAGAGCCTGGGGCGCCGTCTTGCCATTGGCATTGGCATAGGCGATCGCCGCATCCATGCGCTCCTTGGTCCAGTTCGAGCCACCGAACGGTCCCCGGATGCGCCCGGCCTTCACTTCGGCATCCATGGCATCAACGAATTCGCCGACAGGGACGTCGGTGTTGTCGCGATGCATGAAATAGATATCTACATAATCGGTCTGCAGGCGATCGAGGGTCTGGGTCAGCTGCTTGCCGATCACGTCCGGATAGACGAGAGGCGAATGGGCGCCCTTGCCGATCACCACGGCCTGCTCGCGCACGCCCCGGCTCTTCTGCCACTGGCCCCAGAGCTTCTCGGTGTAGCCGCCGCCATAGATGAAGGCTGTGTCGAAGACATTGCCGCCCCTTTCCCAGAAGGCGTCGAGCAGGATTGCGCCGGAAGAGAAGGTCTTGAAGTCTTCAAAACCCAGCGCCACCGCGGATGCCGCTTTGGCAAGCCCGGGGATCGAGCGCTTGGGAATGATGCCTGAATTGGGGCCGAGGGTGCGATTGTCCAAGGTCCTTGTCCGCACCTGCGGTGTTTCCACGGTGAACTCGATGCCGGCATCGGCGCGCCATTTGTCGAGGACGCGCAGGTTGCCAAGCGTATCGGCCCAGCTCATTCCAGGCGCCTCGAACTCCTGCTTGCCGGCGATGATGGCCAGCGAGGCAGCTTCCGCTTCGAACGAATAGAGATGCGCCTGGGCGCCGACACTGATGGTCTCGGTCTTGCCGCCTTTGACGATGTCGATCTTGCCCAGGCCCTGGTCGCGATTGCCATTGGCGAACCAGAAGTCCGGCACATCGATCCGGCCCTCGCTGCCATGAATGCGCAAGACATTGTCCAGATTGGCCATCACGGCGCAGCTCACCTGAGCCACGATGCCGTTTTCGAACGTAAGGGTCGCCGCCGCCCAATCGTCGGTCCCTTCGGCATTGAGCTTGGCCGTGCCGGCAACCTTGACCGGGTCAGCGAAGGCCTTGCCTCCGGCCACGCCCGCGAGGAGGCGCGCCATGGACACCGGATAGCAGCCGACATCCATGATGCCGCCGCCTGCCAGCGCCGAAGCGAAGAGGCGGTGTTCGGGCTGAAACTTGCCCATAGAGAAACCGAAGCTCGACTGGATCATCCGCACCTCGCCGATGACACCAGACTGGATCAACTCGATCAGCTTGGCAGTTTGCGGATGCACGCGGTACATGAAGGCCTCGCCCGCAAAGGTCCCGGCCTTGCGATGGGCGTGGAAGACCGCATCCGCCTCGTGGGCCGAGAGAGCCAGCGGCTTTTCCACCAGCACGTGCTTGCCGGCCTCGGCTGCCTTGATGGCCCATTCGGCATGACCGGTATGGGGCACAGCGATATAGACCGCGTCGATCTCCTTGTCGGCAAGGAGCGCTTCATAGCCGTGCACGATCCGTGCTTCCGGGAACGTGTCGGCCAGACCCGGCCTGTCCGGGTTGCGGGTGGCAATGGCAGCGAGCACACCATGCTTGCTGTCCTTGAGGCCACCACGGAAAGCCTTGGCAATGCTGCCCGGGCCGATAATACCCCAACGAATCGTCTTTTCGGTCATGTCTGTTCCTCACCAGAGCATCGTGACGAACAGTGCCACGCAAATTTCGGCCGATTCCGATGCTCAATCCAATAGGCTTAGGCCGGAGGCGCTGTCCGGCGGGCCAGAGCTCGCTGTCTAAAGACATGCTTTTCAATTGCTCTTGATGCCCGTGATTTCTAAGTTAGCGCGCCCACCTGAGGCATACCCCGATTTAGGGTAGGCGGACCGGGCGGAAAGTAAGATGGATTCTCGCCTGTATTACGAGCCCCGGCCCAATGGCGTAGAGCGGGTGCCCACTGCGCTGCAGATGTTCATGACGTCGCCCCGGCTCATGCGGGCGGCCCACTGGCATGCCCAGGTCGAGGTCAATTACATCGTGCGCGGCTGGGCCCATTACCGCATGGCCGGGCACGAAGCCCGCTTCTCAGCCGGTGATTTCGCGCTGTTCTGGGGCGGGCAACCGCATTGGCTCGACGATGCGTCGGATGATCTTCTCTATGCTGGCGGCCATCTGCCGCTCGTGCATTTCTTTCGTCTGCGCCTGCCCTCCGATTTGCAGGCTCGGTTGATGCAGGGCGCTACGCTCGTGTCCAACGCCACGGATGCCGCCGATCCGGTCAATTTCGAGCGGTGGCTGGACTATACCCGCTCGGGCGACCCGATGAAGGAAAGCCTTGCCGTCGACGAGCTCCTGCTTCGCATAGAGCGGTTGCGCTTCTCGCCATACCGCTTGCTGCCCGACGCCAAACCAATAGTCGATGCGCCCGGCCTCGATCCTCACACATCGCCCATCGTTGTCCGAATTTGCGACTACATCGCCGATAATTTCCGCGAAGAGATCGATTCCATCGATATCGCGGTGGCAGCGGACATCCACCCAAAATATGCCATGACCGTCTTCAAGAAATGCACGGGCATGACGCTGAACGACTATATCAACCTCATGCGCCTATCCTATGCGCAAGCCCTGTTGATGCGGGACGAGGCCAGCGTGCTGGCCGTCGCGATGGACAGCGGCTTTGGTTCGCTCAGCGCCTTCAACAAGTCGTTCCGGAAGATCGCGGGCATGTCCCCCAGCGATTTCCGACGCGAAGTCCGCAGCCGCCCCGAGGTCGCCGCAGCGACCAGCCAGGCCGCTGACGGTCGATACAACTGAGGGCAGGGCATGGGGCGGCGGGGCTGGTTGGCATTGCTGTTCGGCCTTGCCGTCATCATCTGCCTCACCCTTTTCCGCGCCGCCGATCCCTATGCGCTGGTGGTCGCTCGCGAGGCGACATTCGACACGTTCCAGCAATGGCGTCCGCGCGAGGCACCGGCAGATCTGCCCATCCGCATCATCGATATCGACGAGGCCTCGCTCGCCGAACTCGGGCAATGGCCCTGGCCGCGCTCGGCCATGGCGACCATGGCGCGGCGTCTCACCGAACTGGGCGCTGCCGCAGTCGCCTTCGACCTTCTGTTCAGCGAGCCGGATCGCCTGTCACCCGTCGCAATGACCGGTAGCGGCGCCGACCATGATGCAGACTTCGCCCAAGCGCTGGCGGCGGGCCCCAATGTACTCAGTCTGGCACAGAGCCGGCGGGCGTCCACCACGGCCCTGGCCCCGAAATCCGGCCTCGCCATGACAGGTGCCGATCCGCTATCCAGCTTGCCCGAACTGGGTGGCGCCGCCCAGCCGCTGCCAATCCTGGCGGAAGCCGCGCCCGGCCTCGGCGTTGCCAGCCTCGATCAGGACGGGGCAGGGGTTGCCCGTCGCCTACCCATGCTCTGGCGCAATGGCGATACGGTCCTGCCCACGCTTTCGGCCGAAACCCTGCGCGTGGCGCTCGGTGTCTCGACCCTCGTCGTTCTGGGTGACAGTGCTGGCGCCGGGACCGTGGAGCAGCTGCGCATCGGTGACTTCGCTGTGCCCACTGGCCCCAGCGGCGATATCTGGCTCTACTACCGCCACCTGCCACCCGAAACCTATGTGTCCGCCCGCGACCTGCTGTCCGAGGACTACGCTGACCTTGCGCCGCTGGTCGCCGGTCAGATCGTTCTGGTCGGTGCCTCGGCCAGCGGCCTTCTCGACATTCGTGCCAGCGCGCTTGGTGTGGCCGTTCCGGGCGTTTCCATTCACGCGCAGGCGCTGGAACAGATGCTGACCGGCACATTCCTGCAACGTGCCGACTGGGTTGGCGGGCTGGAAATGGTCGTTTTTGCGGTCGCGGGACTGCTGATCGTACTCGCAGTCATCTTCACCGGTCCCATTGTTGGCCTCGTCGTTTCGTTGGTTATCGGGGCCCTGCTGGTTGCCACAAGCTGGTGGGCCTTCTCGGTGCCACGCCTCCTGATTGATCCGAGCTTTGCTCTCCTTGGCGCTCTGGTTCTCTATGCCTCGATGGCTTTTTTCCGCTTCGCTATCACCGACGCCGACCGTCGGCGCATCCGTCGCGCCTTTGCCCACTACGTCGAGCCATCGCTTCTGACCCGTATAGAAGCCGATGGTCGCCTGTTGCGGCTGGGTGGCGACGTGCGCGATCTCACGGTGATGTTCAGCGACGTCCGCAATTTCTCGGCTCTGGCCGAACGTACCGAGCCATCGGCTCTGGTCGCCATACTTAATCGGCTCTTCGCCGCGCTCGGGAAGGCCATCGTCGCCGAGCAGGGGACTATCGACAAGTTCATGGGCGATGCCATCATGGCCTTCTGGAACGCCCCGGTTGACATCGAGCGTCACGCCGAGCGCGCCTGCCGTGCGGCGCTTGCCATGCGCGAGGCGCTCGAACGGCTTAATACGTCGGAGCGCGACCCCATCGCCATCGGCATTGGCATCGCCACCGGTCCTGCGCTGGTGGGCAATATGGGCTTCGAGCAGCGCTTCGACTATTCCTGCATCGGCGACACGGTCAATGTGGCCAGCCGCATCGAAGGCATGTGCCGCACTGTTGGCCACGACATCCTGGCAACCGCCGCTACGGCTCAGGCCACTGCCGATCTCGCCTGGTTGCCTGCCGGAGCGGTCGCACTCAAGGGCATGAGCGAACGCGAACCGATCTACCTGTTGGTCGGCGATGACACCATGTCCCGATCCCAGGCATTTCGTGCGCTCGTGACAGCGCACGACAACCTCCTCGCCGACCTTTCGGCAGGCCTTGATCCGACCCTGTCACTCGATGTCTGTCGCCGTGCCGCCTTGGAGGTGGATAGTCGGCTGGGCGCATTCTACGCGGCCAGCCTTGGGCGTGTGGAAGACTTCAGGAGTGCGATGCAGGCCAGCGACGCCTAGACTCGCCCCTGTCCGAGCATCACCATGGCGACAATCAATACCGCGCCAATTACCCAGATGGCCCCCGCCAGAAGGGAAAAGCCTTCAATGAAATCCAGGCCGGAATCTTCTTCGTGCTGCATTCGCTGGGCCTCCTCTGCCCTCTTTCATCTTTTGCCTGACCGGACCGACCGGCGCCCCCGGTAACAAGTCAAGTACGCATTTGACCGGAAGGCAAGTCCGGCCGCTGCCGCTGCCCAAAATTTCGGGTGATGCAAGTGTTTGACCACGGTCAATGACGCCGCGCGTCAACCGCGCAAATTAGCTGCATGATGGATGCTGAACGGACGGCGGCTTCGATGATCGGTCGAGGAGGGTTAAATCCCGCCCCCTCTCCGCCGATCCTGCGGACCAGTGCACTGACCAAGATCTACAGGATGGGCGAGGTCGAGGTGTTGGCGCTCGATGCGGTGGACTTTGCCGTGTCGGCGGGCGAATTCGATGTGATACTGGGGCCATCTGGGTCGGGTAAGTCGACCTTCCTCAATCTCGTCGGCGGGCTCGATACGCCGACTTCGGGCGAGGCCTGGTTCTTGGACCACCAACTGGCCAATGCCAGCGAAGCGGCCTTGACCCGCTACCGCCGCGACCACGTTGGCTTTGTGTTTCAATTCTACAACTTGGTTCCCAGCCTGACTGCCCGCGAGAACGTGAAACTCGTCACCGAGATCTCCCGCAGGCCCATGCGGCCCGAAGAAGCGCTCGAACTGGTCGGCCTTGCGGATCGCATGAATCACTTTCCGGCGCAGCTCTCAGGAGGGGAGCAGCAGCGGGTCGCCATCGCGCGTGCCATCGCCAAACGACCGGACCTGTTGTTGTGCGACGAACCCACGGGCGCGCTGGATTCCAAAACGGGCGTCGTTGTCCTGGAGGCGCTCCTGCGCGTAAACGCCGAGTTCGATACGACGACGCTGGTTATCACCCACAACGTCGCCATTCGCGATATCGCGCATCGCGTCATCAACTTCGCCAACGGGCGGATCGCTTCGGTCGAGACGAACGAGGCTCGTCTCCCGGCCTCCGCCATAAGCTGGTGACGAGACATGCACGCCCTTCACATCAAGCTGTTCCGCGAGTTGCGCCGCCTCTGGGCCCAGGTGGCCTCCATCGGCTTGGTCATCGCCGCGGGCGTGGCGGCCCTGATCATCGGCATCGGCACGTACCAGTCCCTGGAAAGGACCCGGGCCGACTATTACACGCGGAACAATTTTGCGGACATCTTCGCGAGCGTCGCGCGCGCTCCAACATCCCTGCTTCCGGCGATCGGCGACCTGGATAGCGTCCTTGCGGTGGACGCACGCATCGTAAAGCTCGCCCCTGCCAGTGTCGAAGGCCTCCTGGAGCCCGCCTCGGTGCTCCTGATTTCCCTTCCCGCGGGACCGCAGCCACTTAACCAGCTGTATCTGCGCAGCGGCCGGCTCCCGGAAACCGGCCAGTCGACGGAGGCCGTCGTCAGCGAAGTCTTCGCCAAGGCGCGGGGACTTGTGCCGGGATCGAGCCTCAACATCGTGATGAACGGAACCCTGCGCTCCGTCACGATCACCGGCATAGCGCTGGCGCCAGACTACATCTACGCCATGACACCAGGCGAGATCATGCCCAGCGAGGGACGGTTCGGGGTCCTGTGGATGCCCGAACCCATTGTCGCGGCGACCTATGACCTGACCGGTGCCTTCAATACAGTGTCCCTCAAGCTGGCACCCGGCGCTGCCGCAACCACGGTCATAGAGGAACTCGATCGCCTGCTTGCTCCCTATGGCGGGCAGGGCGCATATGGGCGCAGCCAGCAGACCTCACACGTATTCCTCGATGCCGAACTGACCCAGCTGCGGGGCATGAGTGCCGTACTGCCTCCCATATTCCTGATTGTCGCGGCGTTTCTCGTCAACATGACGCTGACCCGCCTCATCGCCCTTGAGCGAGAGCAGATCGGCCTGCTCAAGGCGCTGGGTTACAGCTCGTGGAACATCGCCTGGCACTACGTCGAGTTCGTGCTGGTTATCGCCCTGCTGGGCATAGCCGTTGGCTATGCCTTCGGCATCTGGGCCGGTAACGGGCTCACGGTGCTCTATGCACGCTACTACAGCTTTCCGGTTCTGACCTTCAGCCGCGACCCGGCGATCTACGTCATTGCCGCTGCGGTGACCATGGGTGCGTCTGTCCTGGGTGCGGTGCGCGCCGTTCGCCAGGCCGCTTGGTTGCCACCGGCCGTTGCCATGGTGCCGCCAGCCCCGCCGGTCTACCGGCGCATCTTGGGAGCCCGGCGCAAATTTCATTTCGAGGTCCCGCAGCGCTGGGTCATCGTTTCCCGACACCTGCTGCATTGGCCATGGCGGACGGCCGGCGGCGTGGTGGGCCTGGCATTGGCCACGGCGATCCTGATTGGCTCGCTCTGGTCCGTTGGGGCCATCAACTACATGGTCGACTACACGTTCAACCGCACGGAACGGCAGGACGGGACGATATCCTTCCTCGGCTCGAAGCCGGCCGCAGCGCTCTATGAAGTCGCCCGGCTTCCGGGCGTCCTGGCGGCCGAGCCCTTCGCGAGCCTGGGCGTCGAGATCAGCAAGGGCCCGGTCAGCCGGCGCATTGGCCTCACGGCCTATGCAGCAGGGAGCGATCAGGCCCGGCTGCTCGATGACCAGCTTCGACCCGTCGCTTTGCCTGACGAGGGGCTGATCGTGAGCCGGTCGCTCGCCCGGCTGCTCAGGGTCGGCCTCGGCGACAGTGTGCAGATCAGGCCGCTCGATGGCGGCGGGCAAATGTACACCGTCAGCGTCGCGGGGCTGATCGAGGGCTATCTTGGCCTGGCAGCCTATATGGACATTGACGCTCTCGACGCGCTTCTCGGCCGCTCGCCCCAGATCTCAGGCGTCAATGTCGAGATCGACGAAAATCGGCAGGCCGAGCTGTTCGCCGCGCTCAAGGCAACACCCGCATTGGGCATGATCAGCCTGCGCTCTGTCGCGCTTGAGCGCTTCCGCGAAACAATGGCGCAAAACATGTTCGTGATGATTGGCGTACTCCTGGCCATGGCCGGGGTCATCGCCTTCGGCGTCGTCTACAATTTTGCGCGCATATCGCTCTCCGAGCAGGGTCGGGAGATGGCTAGCTTGCGGGTGCTCGGATTCAGCAGGGGCGAAGTGTCCATGCTGCTGCTGGCAGAGATCGCCATGGTGACGCTTCTCGCGCAACCCATCGGCTGGTTGCTTGGGGTCGGGCTGGCGCGGGGCATGGTCAGCAGCTTTTCGAGCGAACTTTTCACTATGCCCCTGGTGCTCGAGCCGAGCGTGTTTGTGTACTCCACCGCTGTGGTGATCGCCGCCGCGGGGCTTTCTGGCCTGGTCGTTCGGCGGCGCATTGACCGTCTCGACATGATCGCCGTGCTCAAGACGAGGGAATAGAAATGGTGGGACGCATCATCAGCATAGCCGTCATTGCCCTCATCCTGGCCGGCGCCGGCTGGGCACTTTGGCCCCGGCCGGTGGTCGTGGAAGTGGCCGTGATCGAGCGCGGTGATCTCAGCGTGACCGTTGAGGAGGAAGGTATTTCGCGCATCAGGGAGGTCTATCGTGTCACCGCGCCGGTCGCCGGCCGGCTTGTCCGCGTCGATATTCACGCCGGCGATCCGGTTGCTCAGGGGCAGACCATCGCCGTTATTCAACCGGCGCCTCCAGGCCTCCTTGACGAACGCTCGCGCCTGATCGCCGAAGCCGCCGTTGCGGCAGCGGAAGCGGCCGTGCAACTGGCGCAAGCGTCGCTGTCCGAGGCGCAGGCCCGGGCCAGGTACGCGGACGCCGATGCGACGCGAAAGGCGGCTCTCGCCGAGCGCGGCGTTGTCTCCGCCCAGGTGAACGAGCAGGCCACGCTTGCCCTCTCAATGGCCAATCGGGATGTCCAGGTTGCGGAAGCAACGCTTGCGATCCGCCGGCAGGATCTAGAGAGCGCTCGCGCCACGCTCATCCAGGGCAGCGCTGCCACGCCGGCGGGACAATGCTGCGCAAACGTCGCGAGCCCCATTGCTGGGCAGGTTCTCACCGTTCTCACCGAAAGCGAACAAGCCGTGCAGGCGGGCACGCCCCTCATGGACCTGGGGGATCCGGGCAATATGCAGGTCGTCGTCGAGGTCCTGTCTTTCGACGCCGTCCGGATCGTTGTTGGTGCGCCTGCCACGATCAGGAACTGGGGTGGCCAGCCGCTCGAGGCGCGCGTCAGCAGCATCAGCCCCACCGCGGTTACGAAAGTCAGTGCCTTGGGCATCGAGGAGCAACGCACCGAGGTGGTCCTTGACCTGCTCGAGTCGCCCGAGGTCTGGTCCCGGCTGGGGCACGGTTTCCGCGTCGTTGCCGACATTGTGGTCTGGGAGGGGAAGGACCGGGTGCTTGTTCCGATCGGCGCCCTGTTCAGGGACGTTGACAGATGGGCCGTATTCCGTGTCCTCGATGGCAAGGCCAGGCTGGTCCCTATCCAGTTGGGCCAGCGGAACGGCCAGTACGGCGAAGTTTTGAGTGGGCTTGAACCCGAGGATGTGGTCATCACACATCCTGGAGACACTGTCGCGGATGGAGCGGACGTCGAGGCCCCAGGCCCCGCCGAGACAAAGCAATAACCCGTCGTATCGACCGGTGTGCGACTACGACATCCGGGCCTGAGTGGGCTTGTCCGAGGCCGGGCGAGGGCGTATGGTTAATTCTTTCGCCTAGCCCAGCCTTCGTTGCCGGAGCGGCAACGCAAACGGAGGGTGGACGTGCCCGTCCATTGCCCGTCAATGTCGTGGGACCAAGGGATCTTCATCGCTGAGCTCAATATCGAGCATTATCGCACCAAGCTGACAGGCCAGCTTGATGAAGGGCAGCGGCAAACCTTTACGACTCTGCTCGCCGAGGAAGAGGCAAGACTGTTTGACCTCAAGGCTGTGGCGGCGGAGCGCGAGCTGTCGGCTTTCATTGCACTCCTCGCCCGGCGCGCCCCGGGTCTGTTCGACGACACCCTACCCGACTACCCGCAGGACGTCCGCGACGGTCTGTTGGCGACGATCGGTCAGGTGCCAGTGGGCTTGGGCGTGGTGAACAACTCGGGCGAGATGGTGTTATCCAATGGGCTTATGCAACGGTTCGTCCCGGGAAAGATTCCGTCCCGGGACCCTCAGAGCATCCGGCGCTTCAAAACCCGGGACGGACCGCTCAGTTCCCTTCTCTGGCCAGGGGCAAGGGCCCTCCGCGGTGAACCAGTCATTCCTGGGATTGCGTTTGTCTTCACCGCTGAGGATGGGCGCGAGACAGAGGTGCGCGTTGCCGCAGTTCCCGTACGCAACGCCGCCGGCGGCGTCGCCGGAGCGATCGCCGCAGTATATGACATGAGCTCGTTGGGGAGTAGTGCCACCTTGCAGTGCCTCGAGCATCTGGTGGCCGAAGAAACCGATCGACACAATGGCGGGCAGGGCGCCAGGATAGCCCCCTGATGTGAAAATCACGGAGAAGACACATGCGAGGCTGGCAGCTTGCGCTGACCGCTCAAGCCTTCGCTAGTCGCGCCATTCACGCCAGTGCGTCGGCTCTAGAGAGGGCAGCCTCTGCCTGGTTTCAGCGTTCATCCAGCCACCAACAATCC
>CAMLKN010000021.1 GCA_946480655.1 uncultured Devosia sp.
TGTAGCTCTCCTCGATACGCGCGGCAAAGGCGGGGTCAGCCTCGGCTTCAGAAAGGAGAATCTCGAGCACTTCTCCCGAGAGCCCGGGCCGATAGTCGGCCGTGTTGGAAAAAAGCAGGATATCCATGCCGGCCCGCACAGCGCGCGTGACCGTTTGTTCGAGCGTAAAATGCTCCCGGATGGCGCCCATTTCGAGGTCGTCGCTGATCACGACGCCGTCGAATCCCAATTCGTCGCGCAAGACGCCATTGATCCAGCGTGGGGACAGCGATGACGGCGTCTCGCCATCATCATCTGCGAAATCGGCATGATAGAGATGGCCAACCATCACCATGTCGGCCATGCCCTCCCCGATCAGCGCCGCATAGGGCTCAAGCTCAACGGGGTCCCAGGTCTCGGTAATGTCGACAAAGCCTTCGTGGCTATCCGCCGTCGAAGAGCCATGGCCGGGGAAATGCTTGAGAGCGGTGACCAGTCCCGCGTCACGGTGCGCCTTGATGAAGGCCGCATCGTACTCGGTCACGACCTCCGGATCGGCCGAAAAGGCGCGACCGAAGCGGGCGATGATCTGGTTGTCAGGATTGGTATTGAGATCAGCCACGGGACCGAAATTGACCGAAAATCCTTGTTCCGCAATGGCTTGCGCCATGCGTGCATAGATGGCTTCGGCCTCGTCCGGGCTGTTGCGCGCGGCAATTGTCGCAGCGTTGGGAATCTCGTCGAACCCGACATCCTTGGTCAGCCTTTCGACCGCCCCACCCTCCTGGTCCAGCGTAATGAACGGCGGCAGCCCGGGCGACGCGGCCTGGAACATCGCATTCATCTCGCGCACGGTGGAAAGGCTGGCGACATTCTTCTTGAGATACATGACGCCACCCAGCCGACCGGCGGCAAGCTCGGCCGCCACGGCCTCGACACCCGCGTCGCCGGGGCCGTCGCCCTCAAAACCCACGACAATCATCTGCCCGGCCATCTGCTCGAGTGTCTGGGCGTGGGCGGGCACCATGGACAGCGCCAGGGCGACGGAAAGGGAGAGGAGGCGCAGCAAGCGGACACCGGAACCAGGGAATCGGAAGCGCACCTTGCCCAGCAAAACGCGGCGACACAATGTTTCCCGCCTCCAAAAACGGTTCGGGCGACGACCCGAAGGTCGACGCCCGCAAATGTGCCGTAAAGGGACCGATCAGGCCGGCTTGTTCTGCCGGTTTGCGATCAGGTCATCGACCACCGATGGATCGGCCAGGGTCGAGGTATCGCCCAGCGAGCCGAAGTCGTTCTCCGCCACCTTGCGCAGAATACGGCGCATGATCTTGCCCGAGCGGGTCTTGGGCAGGCCAGGCGCCCATTGAATATAGTCTGGCGAAGCGATCGGGCCGATTTCCTTGCGCACCCAGTTGCGGAGCTCGCCGCGCAGGGCGTCATTGTATTCCTCGCCGGCCATCAGGGTGACATAGCAGTAGATGCCCTGCCCCTTGATGTCGTGCGGGAAGCCGACAACCGCCGCCTCGGACACTTTCGGATGGGCCACGAGGGCGCTTTCGACTTCCGCTGTGCCCAGACGATGGCCAGAGACATTGAGCACGTCGTCGACGCGTCCGGTGATCCAGTAATAGCCATCCTCGTCGCGACGGCAGCCGTCGCCGGTGAAGTAATTGCCCTTGTAGGTCTCGAAATAGGTCGAGACGAACCGGCCATGGTCGCCCCAGATGGTGCGGGCCTGGCTTGGCCAGCTGTCCTTGATGACCAGCACGCCTTCAGCCTTGGTCTGTTCCTGAACCTTGCCTTCGGGCGAGAGCACTTCGGGGATGATCCCGAAGAAGGGCTTGGTCGCCGAACCCGGCTTGGTCGCGATGGCGCCGGGGAATGGCGCGATCATGTGCCCGCCGGTCTCGGTCTGCCACCAGGCGTCGACGATCTCGCAGCGCCCCTTGCCCACCTTGTTGTAGTACCAGAGCCAGGCTTCCGGGTTGATCGGCTCGCCCACCGTGCCGAGCAGGCGCAGCGAGGGCATGTCGTGCTTTTCGACATATTCGGCGCCGGCACCCATCAGCGAGCGGATCGCGGTCGGGGCGGTGTGGAAGATATTGACCTTGTGGCGCTCGACCACCTGCCAGAAGCGGCTGGCATCGGGCCAGGAGGGGATACCCTCGAACATCACCGTCGTGGCGCCATTGGCCAGCGGCCCATAGACGATATAGCTGTGGCCGGTGATCCAGCCCACGTCGGCCGTGCACCAGAACACTTCGCCTCTTCTGTAGTCGAAGCTCAGCTCATGGGTCAGTGAGGTATAGGTGAGATAGCCGCCGGTCGTGTGCAGCACGCCCTTGGGCTTGCCGGTCGAGCCGGACGTATAGAGGATGAACAGCGGATCTTCCGCATTCATCGGTTCGGGATCGTTGAACGGCTCGACGCCCGCAGCGGCCTCATGCCACCAGACGTCGCGGCTGCCCTTCATGGGGACATCGGCGCCGGTATTGTGCACCACCAGCACCTTCTGCACGCCCGGGCAGTCTTCCAGCGCCTTATCGACATTGGCCTTGAGCGGCACGGTCTTGCCGCCGCGGCGGCCCTCGTCGGCAGTGATGACCACAGCCGAATCGCAGTCATTGATGCGGCCCGCCAACGAATCGGGCGAGAAGCCGCCGAACACCACCGAATGCACCGCGCCGATGCGGGCGCAGGCCAGCATGGCATAGGCCGCCTGCGGGATCATCGGCAGGTAAATGGTGACGCGGTCACCCTTCTTGACGCCCAGCGATTTCAGCACATTGGCGCAGCGGCAGACCTTTTCGTGCAGCGTGCGATAGGAAATGTACTCGGCCGGATCATTGGGATTGTCGGGCTCCCAGATGATGGCAATGTCGTCGCCATGCTCGGCCAGGTGCCGGTCGATGCAATTGGCGGCCACGTTGAGCACCCCGTCCTCGAACCATTTGATCGAGACATTGGGATATTCGAAGGTGGTGTTCTTGATCTTGGTGGGGAACGTCACCCAGTCGAGGCGCTTGGCCTGCTCGGCCCAGAACCCGTCCGGATCCTGGATGGAGCGCTGGTAGAGCGCGTCATACTGCTCGGCTGTGGTGTGGGTGCGCGCGATCGCGGCCGCGCTTGGCTGGAACAAGAGCTGCTCGCTCATCGTCTTCCTCCCTTATCTCTCCCGGCCTCCGTTCTACTGGCGCGTCCCACTGGCGGCAAGGGCTTGTCCCTGCGACTTAATGGGTATCCCCGGCAAGGCCAATTGCTCGATTGGCAGGGCACGGGCCGTTAACCGCGGCGCGCTACGCTCCAGAAAACCGCACTGCCGGAGGAGCTTGGCATCATGGCCGAAATGACCATCCGCGCCGCAACCCATGCGGACCTCGATCTCGTCCACCGCGAGCTGAGCGACGTCATCCTGACCTCGCCCCACTATAACGATCGCTTCAAGCAGCACGAATCCGAGCGGCTCAACAAGGCCTTCCTCAAGGGCCTGATGGCCATCGACCCCTGGCACATCATGCTCATGTGCGCCGATGGCGTGCCGGGCGGCGCCATGGTCTCCGGCCCCGAATGCGGCTCGATCTTCCGCTACTGGAGCTGGGTCTTCCCCAGCCATCGCCAGACCAAACTGGGCCTGTTCGGCATGCGCCAGTTTGACGAGCATTGGGACAATACCCGCTTCCACAAGGCCTTCACCTTCGTGCGCCCCGAAAACGAAGTCGCCCGGGCCCTCCTCAAGCGCTACGGCTACAAGGAAACAGCGCTGCTCGAGCAGCACATTTTCGGCCAGGACTATCTGCTGATCGAAAAGTTCTACACCCGCCCGGATGTCCCCTATGACAGCGGTTATGTCGGTCGCCTGGGACGGCTCAAGCAACGGCTGAAGGGGCTGGTTGGGGCTTAGCCCCTACTCCGCCGCCACGATCCGCCTGGCCCGGAACCACTGCAGGATCGACACGTCGATCCCCGCCGTCCTGAGGGCGATCAGCCACAGGGCGACCGACCAGACGGATATGGCGATGATCGCCGCCATGGCCGCGCCCACCAGATGGAAGGGCGGCACCAGCAACACATTGCCCAGCGCCAGCGTCGCCATGCCCAGCATGACGGCAGGAAGGCTGGCCCAAGGCCGGTCGTGGATGGAGAGAACCATCGACGCCGGTCCCATGGCCGAGCGCACCACGAGGGCGAGGCAGAGGAGGGCCAGCGGCAGCGCGCCTTGGGTGAAATCCGGGCCGAACAGCAGCAGGGCGAAAGGCCCGCCCACCATCACCAGCACGAACAGCGCCAGCGACACTACGCTGGCCGCCAGATTGGCCTCGCCCACCTTGCGATGGAAGGCCGCCCGGTCCGCATTGGCCTCGCTTTCGAACATGTCGGGCAGGATGACGGCATAGACCGCCGCCACACCGAATGACACCAGCGCAAAGATGCGGGTGCAGACACCGAAGATCGCCAGTTCCTCGCGGTCGAGCAGGTTGGCCAGCAACAGCAGGTCGATGTCGAAGAAGAAATCGGTGGCCAGCGTAATCAGCACCCAGGGCGCTGCAAAACGCCACCACCGTGGCACTTCAGGCGCGCGCGTTTCGGCAGTTTCCTCAATGCGCGGCAGCGTCGCCAGCACAAATCCCAGATGCACCAGGGCAATCAGTACGTAGCCGACGGCGGTGACCCAGAGCATGGTGGCGAAGGCCGCTTCGGGAGACCCCATCACCGCCGCCGCGATCAACACGGTGCCCAGCACCATCATCGGGCGAAAGATGCCGTCCGCAAAGAAACCGGCAAAGGGGCGCTTGAGCCCGACCAGCACGCCGCCGTTGACATAGACCAGCGCCGTCGCGAGGGCCAACAGCGCCACGGGCACGAAATAGACCGCCACGACATGCCCGGCGAGCCCAAGCCCATTGAGGACGATCGGGCCCAGGATCATGACGACGAGGAACACCAGGGCCACATGGCCATAGGCCCGGCTCAGAAAGGCCACCAGCTGCCGCCGGTCGCCGCGCGCGCGGTATTCGGCAGCGAAATAGGTGCCGATGGTCTGGAAGCCGAGCGGCATGGCAACGGCGATCAGGTTCACCGTGGCGATGACGATGAGATAGTCGCCCAGGAGGGCCGCGCCCCAGAACTGGGCGATGAAGGCCTGCACCAGGAAAATGAGACCTGCACCGAACAGGCGTCCGCCGAAGATGATGGTCGATTGCGACGCCAGCCGCCGCGCCAGGCTCATCGGAAATCGTCCGGCAGCGCGGCCGGCGTCTGGTCGGGGCGGGCCCGGTTGGGCCGGATCATCTCGATGCGGCGGCGCACTTCGTTATAGGCCTCGCGGGCTGCGAAGGCCCCTGCCCCCAGCGCATAGGCCAGCGGGCGCGAAGCATAGTTGGCTACCGGCGGCACCGGCCGGATCAGGCCCATCTCGCCCACCATGCCCTTCTTGAACTGATGCAGCCCCTGGAACCCGTCCGTGCCCCCCAGGTCATACCAGCGCGCCTTGGTGTGGTCGCGCAGCCAGCGGATGACGTGCCAGTGCATGAAATAGCCTGCGCGCAGCGGCAGCGCCGAATCGTTGCTGGCGCCATAGAGATAGACCGCGCGCTCGCCGGCCTTGAAGATCAGCGCGCCATAAACGACCTCGCCCTCGTGCCGGACGAAGAACAGCTCGGGCCGCAGGGGCTCGTCCATCGCCATCAGCGCGTCGAGCGTGTCGAAGGCCGAGTAGTCCGGGAACTGCTTCCGGTCGCTCATCGCCGCATAAAGGGTCTTGAACTCCTCGAGCCGCTCGGGACCGGCATGCTCGAAACTGAGGTCTGATTTTTCCGACTTGCCGAGCTGGCGGCGCCACGTCTGGCCAAAGCTCTTGCGTTGCGCTTCGTCGGAGAGGCGCAGGTTGACCAGATACCGGTCAGGAAAGCGCAGCACGGCGCCGCGCTTGAAGCCGCGTGCCTTGAGGGTCAGGTATTCCTCGTTGCGCTCACCCATGGATGCATGCGGCAGGACCGAGAGCATCATGCCGCGCTCGACTGCATACTCGGCCACCAGGGCCTCGATCATGCCGGCATAAAGCGCTGCGGCATCAGGCGCGCTGCGATCCGCCTGCATCGGACCCCACTTGATGATGGCGATCTGTGACAGGCCCATCGGCAGGCGCTGCACCATGACCAGGGCGCCGCCCACGATCCGGCCGTTGCGCTCGAACAGGCGCGGTTCGGGCGTCACGCCCGGCCAGCGAATGGCGGCAAAGGCGAAGAGCTGTTCCTGGCAGACGCCGTCAAACCCGGAAATGACCCTGTCCCATTCCGCCCCGCCAACCTTGCGGGTGACAAGCACGGGAACCATCGCGCGGTCCATGGACGGGGCCGCCGCGCTGGTCGGAGAAAGGGTCATTCCTGCTGTAGCGGACATGGCAAAGCTTCCGGCAGATGCAATTCAGCCGGAAGCTAGTCTCACGAAGTGAGCAAATCCCTATCCCCGCGGCACAAATGCCGCAAACCTTCGGCCTTGGTTACCAGACTTCAAATCCGCCTCAGGCCGGTTCGCTCCGGTGGAGCGAACTTGGGTGAGGCTCTCCCCGGCAAAGCTTGGGGAGAGCCCGAGCATACAGTCGTCTAGTGGGCAGCCGCAGCGCCCACGGCGTGAGGCGTATAGAGGAACGGAATTTCCGGAATGGCGACGAATGCGCCCAGACCCTCGAGGCTCATGCGGATGGCCACAAAGAGGATCATCAGCAGGCCGATCCAGGCGATCCAGTGGTAGCGGTGCAGCAGGCGGGCGATGAAAGTCGCGGCCACGCCCATCAGCACGACCGACAGGGCAAGCCCGAAGACCAGCGCCTCGAAGTGGTGCTGGGCCGCACCGGCCACGGCCAGCACGTTGTCGAGCGACATCGAGACGTCGGCAATGATGATCTGGGTGACGGCCTGCCGGAGGGTCTTCTTCGGTGCCTTGCCGGCCACCATGCCATCGGCATTGTGGTCGGCATCTTCCAGCGCTTCGGTTGCCTCTTCTTCCTCGGCATCCGAGACGGTCAGCTCGCGATACATCTTCCAGCAGACCCAGAGCAGCAGCAGGCCGCCCGCGATCAAGAGGCCCCCGCCCAGCGACAGCAGCTGCGTGGTGACGAGAGCGAAGGCGATGCGCAGGCCCGTCGCGGCCAGGATGCCGATCAGGATGGCGCGACGGCGCAGGTCTGGCGCGAGGCCAGCGGCGGCAAGGCCGATGACGACGGCATTGTCGCCCGCCAGCACCAGATCGATCATGATGACCTGGAAAAGAGAGGAAAGAAAACCGGGGTCGATGCCGAGCATGATGGGTCCCTTGCGCAGGCGGGTAACGGAGACGTGACACGCTGCTACGCCCGACGGGAACCCGCATCAAGGGGGCAAGTTCCAGAACCCGACGAAAGTTCAAGGTTTTCCGAGCTTTTGGGCCGGTTTTGACAGGCTGGCGACAGGAAACGCCCCTCGTCATGGACAAGGCGGCGTTTCGGTCTGTTCGGGGGAAACGGACTAGCCGTTCGGCAAGGCGGGGGGTTCACCACCCGGCCCCATGCCGTCCGGCGGCGCCATCATCCCGCCGGTGCTGCGCTCGGCCGTCAGGTCGACGGCAATGGTCACCGCGCCTGCATAGCCGGTGGCGGGATCTCCGGTCATGGCGAGTGTCTGCTGGGCGATTTCCTCGGCGCTGTTATCGCTGAACACATTGTCGGTGGCGATGGTAATGCGCCCGAGATTGGCCGTGCCATTCGAATAGCGCGCATCGGCGGCATAGATGGCCGCACAATCAGCCTCGGGCAGCGCAATCTGCGCCGTCAGCACCGAAGCCTCGCCGCTCACTGCGGCGGAAACGCTCTCGAAGACCTCGAAATGCATATGCGGCCAGCGGCCATCGTAGCAGCCGGGGACGATGGTGGTGAAGCGCACCTTGCCCTCCGCATCGGCAACGCCGACCCCGCGCAGGAAATTGGCGTCGGTCAGGTCGTAGAGCGAATAGTTGCCGGTCGCGTCGCAGTGCCAGAGGTAAATGGCGTAGCCTTCCAGGGGCGTGCAGCCATCGGCATTGACCAGCGTCAGTTCGATATCGAGCTGCAGGCCATCGGCGACCTGCGTCAGTGTGCCGAAAGACGTGCGCAGGTCCTGCCGGATGATTCCCTCCTGGGTCAGGGCATTGACCACCTGCCCGTCCTTCACATTGGTACCATCGGCCGGATAGGGACCGGCCGTTTCCCAGGGCAGCGCTACGCATTCGAGCGCCGCGGCAGCGCCGCCGGTCAGCGAGACCAGGCCAACGCCGCCCATCAGGGTTAGCAAGCGACGCCTGCCGAGCATCATCGGCAGGTCATGGGCAAAGCCCAGGTCATGGTCATGGTGGTCGTCGTGATGAGTCATCGCGGAGCTCCTTGCTGATGGGGCCGTCAGAGGGACCACGCAGGCAACAGGCTGCGCGGGACAGAAGCTCTTTAGAAGAGCCGACCTTGCCGGCTCATAACTGCGACATGAAGCTTTGGTTAGAATTGCCGCAATGAATCAAGCGGTCCCCGGAGGGGGCTGATTTTGCTTGGAAATTCACTGGAAGGCTTTGGTGGGTGCACAAGGGCTCGAACCTTGGACCCGCTGATTAAGAGTCAGCTGCTCTACCATCTGAGCTATGCACCCGGGGACGTTTTGAAGCGCCTCGGCACCAAAGTGGCGCCTCTATAGCGAAGGGATTCCACCCTGTCCAGCACCCAAAGTACGATTGTGTGGATTATTTGCGACGATGGGATGTCGCATGTCCAAGTCAGCGCCCGATCGCAGGACCGGGCGCTGCAGCCTATTGCCGACGATGCCGGTAGTCGTCCAGTTCCAGGACGTTGCTGACCGGGGCAACGGGGTCGGCGCGGAATTCTTCCATCAAGCCGATCGTCCGTTCAATGATGTGACGCAGCTGCCGGGAGCGTTGGTCCGTTCCCTGCAGAATGGTGGCAGCACGTTGCAAGTGGTCACGCGCAAGCACGTAGGTGGGTGGCACGCGCAGTCTCCTTGAGGTGTAGTTTGTCGCAGAATCGCCAGTAGTGGCGTGCTCCCAAGGTGCGCCGTCGTAGTTCTCGACTCCTTGCCCAGGCGTGCGGCATTTGATGCAAGTTGCGCGCTTTCGCTTTCCGGCGCGAGAGGGCCGCAGCGCGGGGATTTGCAGGCCAGCCGTGCGTCCCGGCCTTGTGCAAAACATCGGGGGCATGGGAATCGACCTGTCTTTGCATGGCTGCCATGAGCCCTTTGCCGCGCTAAGATCGGGGCGGAATCGTACCTCAAGGTCTCACCCGTGCCGCACCCGCCCTTCACCGCCATTGTCGACGCCCTGCCCGAGACCGTGCCCTTTGTGGGCCCGGAAGCGATCGAACGGCGCACTGGAATCCCGACCCGAGCGCGAATCGGTGCCAATGAATCCGGCTTCGGACCAAGCCCGAAAGTCATCGCCGCTTTGCGCGAGGCTGCGCCGGAGTTCTGGACCTATCCCGACCCCGAAAACTACGAGCTGCGGACGGCCCTCGCCGCGCATCTGGGCATCGCCAATGACGAGGTGACCATCAGCGAGGGCATAGACGGACTGATGGGGTTGCTGGTCCGACTCTTCATCGCCCCGGGCGACATCGTCGTGACCTCCTTGGGCGCCTATCCGACCTTCAACTATCACGTCGTCGGTTATGGCGGCGACCTGCGCTTCGTGCCCTATGCCGGCATGCATGAAGACCCGGAGGCGTTGGCCGCGCATGCCCGCGAGACCGATGCCAGAATGGTCTATCTTGCCAATCCGGATAATCCCATGGGTTCGTTCTGGCCCGCTGCCGACATTGCCCGGTTCATCGACGCCGTCCCTGAAACCTGCCTGATCGTCCTCGACGAAGCCTATGTGGAAACCGCCCCGCAGGCGCCGCTGGCGCTCGATACCACCCGGCCCAACCTCCTGCGCCTGCGGACCTTCTCCAAGGCCTATGGGCTGGCCGGCCTGCGCTGCGGCTATGCCATCGGTCACCGGCGGCTGGTGGGCGCCTTCAACCGCATCCGCAACCATTTCGGCGTCAACAAGGCCGCCCAGGTCGCTGCCCTCGCCGCGCTCCATGACCAGGCCTATCTGCATCACGCCGTAGACGCCATCGCCGCAGCCCGCCGGCGGATCGCGCAAATCGCCCTGGACAACGGCCTGCTCGCACGCCCTTCGGCGACCAATTTCGTCGCCGTGGATTGCGGCCGCGATGGTCCCTTTGCGGTCTCCGTGCTCGAAGGCCTCGCCACCCAGGGCGTCTTCGTGCGCAAGCCCGCCGCCCCCGGTCTCGACCAGCATATCCGCATCAGCGCCGGGCCAGATGCCGCCCTCGACATCCTGGCCGAAGCCATGCCCATCGCCCTCGCGAGCGCTCAGCGGGCTGGATAGAGCCCCACCGTGGCGCGCAGGTAGCGGTGGTTCGATCCGAAACTGTCCTCGCCCGCCGCAAGCTCCAGGATGCGCGCATTGCCGCGGGTGAACATGTTGTCGATGGGAACACCCAGCGGGCCGGCGCGCACCGGCCAGGTTGCCGGATGGCTGGGGCCCGGAATCAGCCCCACCTCTGCGGCCAGGTACGCCACCGGATCGGACCACGGCGCAGCGTTGAAATCGCCCGTGACGATCATGTCCCCCTCGACGTTTCCGAGGATGCGGACCAGTTGCTCGGTCTCGACCCAGGAAGCCTGGTCGAAATAGGGCTTGGAAAAGTGGACCCCGACGATCGTCACTGGCACACCGTCCTTCTCGATCCGCGCCAGGAGGAACCGCTCATTCTGGAAGGGCCAGAGCCGACGGATGCTCCCCTCGATGATCGGATATTTCGAGTGGATGGAAAGGTCGCAGGTATTGGGGTCCGCACAACCGAGGCGATAGGGCAGCACCGCCGAGATCTCGTCCAGATAGTCGCTGACACCTGGGGTTTCCATGATCACCGCGACATCCGGGGCCGCTGCGACGATGAATTGCGCGGCCTCACTGGCTCGCTGGTTGCCGGTCAGGACATTGTAGCTCAGGACATCCAGAGTGGTGGCCTGCGCGCCCGCAGGCGCGACGCTGCGCCGCGCATGCATGTCGAGCAGCGGCATGGCGCCATGCACACCCGCCGCTCCCAGGCACAGGATGAACACCAGTGCCCGCCAGCGCAGGCCCGCCACGAGCATGAAGCCCGCCAGGGCAAGCCCACCGGCCAGGATATGGAAGCGCAGGCTCTGCAGCAGCAATTCGCCCGGCAGGCCCGGCGTCACTACTGCCAGTGCCAGCACGAAAATCACCAGCCCCGCAAGGACCAGAAGCCCGCCACGGAGTTCGGAAAGATTGATCATGCCGCGCAGTCCCCGGCCTCTGAACCCATCGCCCTAGGCTAGAGCAGGTTCGGGAAAGCCTCACAAGCCCCCTTGGAGCCGGTCAGCCTTGCGGCCATGCGGGCCCCCGCTCACCGCTGGGGCCCTGTGCTTTCGTCAGCCGGCCAGTGCGCCCTGCGCCGAGGCGCCGCGCTCGATCATGACGCGGTTGAGCGCGTTGAGATAGGCACGGGCAGAGGCCACCAGCGTATCGGGCTCTGCGGCATTGCCCGAGGCGATCCGGCCGTTCATTTCGAGACGCACATGCGCCGATGCCTGCGCGTCGGTACCGCCGGTGACGCCGTCCACGGCATAGAGAACCAGGTGCGGATCCTGCCCCGAAACCTGCTTGATGGCGTTGAAGATGGCGTCCACCGAGCCCGTGCCTTCATAGGAAACCGCCGTCTCCTGCCCGTCGATGGTCACCACCAGATTGCATTTGTGCGTGCCGCCAGTCTTGGAAATCACTTCCATGTCCACCAGCTTGATGCGGTCGCCGACCGAACCGACTTCGTCGTCCACCAGGGCGATGATGTCGGCGTCATAGACATGCTTCTTGCGGTCGGCCAGGTCCTTGAAGCGCTGGAAGGCTTCCTGGAAAGCGTTGTCGCCCAGTTCGTAGCCCAGTTCCTTGAGCTTGTCCTTGAAGGCGGCGCGGCCGGAATGCTTGCCCATGACCAGGGTGGTTTCCTTGATGCCGACGCTGGCCGGGGTCATGATCTCATAGGTCTCGGCATTCTTGAGCATGCCGTCCTGATGGATGCCGCTCTCATGCGCGAAGGCATTCTTGCCCACGATGGCCTTGTTGTACTGCACCGGGAAATTCGACGCCGCCGACACCACGCGGCTGGCACGGCTGAGCTGGGTGCTGTCGATTTCCGTGTAATACGGCATGGCGTCGCCACGGGTGCGCAGCGCCATCACCACCTCTTCCAGCGCCGCATTGCCGGCGCGTTCCCCCAGGCCATTAATGGTGCACTCGATCTGCCGCGCGCCACCGGCCACACCGGCCAGCGAATTGGCCACGGCCATGCCCAGGTCATCGTGGCAATGAACCGAGAAGATCGCCTTGTCGGCGCCCGGAACGCTTTCGATAATGGTCTTGAACATGCGGAAGTGCTCTTCAGGCACCGCATAGCCCACCGTATCGGGCAGGTTGATCGTGGTCGCCCCGGCCTTGATGGCGGTATCCACGCAGCGCTTCAGGAACTCCAGCGGCGTGCGGGTCGCGTCCATGGCGGACCATTCGACATCGTCCACCAGGTTGCGCGCCTGCGCCACGGTGCGGGCGATGATCTCGATGACTTCGTCCTCGGTCTTCTTCATCTGGTGCGCCAGATGGATTGGCGAGGTCGAAACGAAAGTGTGGATGCGGCCCTTCTTCGCGTGGCGGACGGCCTCGCCGGCGCGGTCGATATCGGCGGTGATGGCACGGGCCAGACCGGCCACGGTGGCGTTCTTGACCTGCTTGGCCACGGCCACCACGGCCTCGAAGTCGCCGTTGGAGGCAATGGGGAAACCCGCTTCGATAATGTCGACGCCCATTTCGTCCAGGGTCTCGGCGACCTGGAGTTTTTCCTCCAGCGTCATGGTGGCGCCGGGCGATTGCTCGCCGTCGCGCAGCGTCGTGTCGAAGATGAAGACGCGTTCTTTGTTGGAATTGGAAGCGGATGCAGACATTTCAGGCTCTTTCCTATCGGCCCCGAGGCAATGGCTCGCTGGACCGCACATTTTCAGGTGTTCGGTTTATGGCGCATTCCCCTGACGACCCGCTCGACTGTTCGAGCTGCCGGTGATCAGGGGCTGATAAGAAGGAGAAGAAGCGCGGGGAGCAGCAGCAGGCCAGCAGCCAGCACCAAACGGCCCTGCTGGGCCTGGGTCTGTGCGATCGCAATGGCTTTGGCGCGGCGGCGCTGCATAAGTACGCTCTGGTACGCTGGTCGTTGACGCGAACAATGCGCGAATCCGGCGCCCGGTGCAAGACCAGGCAGGCCGATAGTGTTACTTTTTTATGCCGGCCGCCTCTGCCTGCAGCCGTGCTGGCGGCGTCTCGGGCCGCTTGGCCAGGCGCCTGACCTGAAACCCGGTCTTGGATTGCTCGAACCCGGCCGCGCGGTAGAAGGCGTGGGTCGCGGGATTTTCCGAGCCGGTCAGCAGCATGACCTTGTAGCAATCGTGCTGCCATGCCCGGTCCACGGCGGCACCAAGCATGGCCTTTCCGTGGCCCCGCCCCCGTGCCGCTTCATGAGTCACGACGTTTTCGATGAGCGCGTAGGGCTTTCCGCCCCGCGTGATGTTGGGAATGACAACCAGCGTACAACTGGCCAGCATCTGCCCGTCCACCCGCCCGATCAGCACCGCGCTTCCCGCAAGTGCCCGGAGGCGTGCCAGAGACGCCACGGCGGCATCCATCGAGGGGCGCTCGTCCCCTTCGGTCAGGTGCTGGTAGAGATCGAGCAGCTCCGCGAGGTCGCCCGCTTCGGCCGCCCGAATATCCAGTCCTGCTTCGGTCAATTGAACGCGAACACCGCCGACAGCAGCACACCCAGAAAGGCCAGCCCGGTGATCCGATGGGCAATCCCGGCCCGCTGGCCGGCCGACATGTCGCCAGACTGCGACTTCTTGAACTGGATGCCGCCATAAATGATTGCCGCGAGCATGACCGCCACCAGCACCATCTTGATCCAGAACCAGATCGAGGCGCCGCCCAGCCCGCCATACTTGAGGAACATGATCAGCGGCCCGGTGATCAGCAGCGTCGCCATGGCGACCTTGCCCGTCTGGCCAAGGGCATTCATCACCCCGACATAGCCGGCACGCTGGTCTGGCGACGCCGACGCCATTCTGGCCCCGATCACTGGTCCGACCACCGAATTGGAGCCACCCACCACAAAGGCGATGATGTGCACCCAGATGAGAAGATTGTTGACGATGTCCAAGGCCCGACTCCCCCTTGCGTTTCCCCAAGGGGAAGATTAGCGCTGGCGCGGGCGGTGCGGAAGGGACACTCTTCACTTCCCCCTTTGGGGGAGAGGTCGGCGTGCATGCCCTATCCACCGCGCCGCCCTCGGGCTCGACCCGAGGGCCACTCACACAGTGCACGACGCCTGCGTCGGGGCGCCCTGGCAGGCCCTCGGGTCAAGCCCGAGGGCGGACCTGAGTGATCTGTTGAGGCCCGGAATTTATCGAGGTTTGGGGATCTCCCTCACTCCAGGTCCAGCACACCCTCGGCCACGACCACGGCCTGTCCGCCGATGGCGCCGTGCACCAGCACGTCATTTTCCTTGCGGGACTGCAGGGTGATGCGGCATGGCCGGCCCATCTCATACCCCTGGCGCAGCACATAGTCGGTCTGGCCGGTGCCGATTTCCTGCTCGGCCAGCATGCCGATCAGCGCCGCGGCGGCCGAGCCGGTGCCCGGGTCCTCGCCCAGGTCCATGCCGAACATTCGGGCCGCGATGTCATTGTCCTTCTCCTCGGGCGTGAGGGTGAAGACATAGGCCGAGTTATGCTCGTGGTGGAACACGTCGTTCCAGGCCGTGCGGTTGACCTGCACCTTCTTCAGCACCTGGGCATCGCGGACGGGGACAAGATGAAAGGTAACGCCCGCCGAAAACACCGCCGGCTTGAACACACCGCAGCCGATATCCTCGACCTCGATCCCCAGCGCCTGGGCCATGCCCAGCCGGTCCGGCAGGTCGGCAAGGCGCGTCGGCAGGCGCGGCAGGGTGAAGCGCGCCTCGCCGGTGCGCCGGTCGATGCGCTCGAACAGCGCCGTCACCAGCCCCACCTTCTCCTCCATGCGGATGGCCGAGGCCCGGCTGTTGAGGCCCAGGGTAACCGCTGCGCCCACGGTCGGATGCCCGGCAAAGGGCAGTTCCTGGTAGGGCGTGAAGATGCGCAAGGCAGCCATGTTGCGTTCGTTCTGCGGCTTGCAGATGAACACCGTCTCGCTGAGGTTGAACTCCCGCGCAATGGCCTGCATCTCGTTGTCCATCAGCCCGTCCGCCCTGGGCACGACAGCAAGGCCATTGCCCTTGAGCGGCGTCCGCGTGAAGACGTCGAGGACGAGATAGGGCAGCTTCAATTGCTGGCCTCGGGCAGCGCATAGTCGGCGCGCGACTTGCCCAGGTAGTCGCACAGGGCGTCGACGGCCACTGCATGGTCCTTCCAGCCCGGCAGGCCTGAAATGGTGAGCGCACCGACAATCCCCGCGCCCGGCACACGGATGGGGAACCCGCCGCCGGCAATCACATACTCGGCCGGATTGGCGCCGGACTGCTCGGAGAACGGCGCCTCGCCGCGTTCCAGCACCAGCCGGTAACTGGCGCGCTGGAAGCGCCGCACGCTGTTGACCTTGCGCCGAACCCATTCGGCATTGTCGGCGCTGGTGCCGGGTGTTGCCGAAAAGAACAGCTGCCGGTCCCAGGTCCGGATGTCGACAACGAGGGAGAGACCCTCGGCCACGGCGCGCGCCCGGATCGCCGAACCGATCTCATAGGCGACGGCCTCGTCGAAATTGGAGAGCACGAGCTCCTGTTCCTGGCGCTTTACGCGCTCGATATCGTCTTCAGTGTTCATGGCTCAGTCCTGATGCGCCCGTGTCCAGGCGTCGAAAAGCGGCTTGCGGTCCGCGATACCCTTGGAAAAATTCGCCAGCGCGGGGTCGATATCGACCCAGGCGGCCTTGCTGTCGATCCAGATATTGCCCACCGGCTTGGCCCAATCCATGTTGTCGAGCGTGCCGGCGCGGACCACCTTGATGCCGGGCGACGTCGGGTCGTTCCACATCCAGCCGTGGCAACGCGCACAAAAATTCATGCGGATGACATTGCCGCTATCGGCCGTGCGATCGTAGCTGGCGGTTTCGCCAGTCACGTCGAAATCCTCGGACTTGACGATCATCGACATGGACCAGGCCGTGCCTGAAAAGCGCTGGCAGTCCTTGCAGTGACAATTGTAGACGCTGAGCGGCGAGGCCTTGAGCGTGTAACGCACCGCCCCGCACGAACACCCGCCTTCAACCGGAAATTCTGGTAGCGCCATGACTCGCCTCCCTCGCCTGCCGGACAACTTCTAGGCCAGTTAGCCGCCCGGCGGAAGGTGCGTTCCTGCGCTTGCTGGCGATGTTGCACACCCACCCTTGATCCCTCCCCACAAGGGGGAGGGAGACGATGAACACTGCCGACTGAGGCTTGCGCCTCCCTCCCCTCGATGGGGAGGGAATGAGGGTAGGGTGATGGCGGGCCCGGCTCGCAAGCCAATATGGCTGCGACAGGCCCCCTACTCCGCCGCCGGCGCCTTGATGCCGTGCTGGGCATCGTTGATCCGCTTCTGCTGGTCGAGCCAGGCCACCGCGTCGCTGGTCTTGAACAGTTCGAGATCCTCCGCGTCATGGTCGGTGACCGGGGACAGGGCCAGGTCGGTATAGGCGTGACGGTTGGGGTCACGCTCCACCTTGAGCTGCTTGAGGCCGAAGCGGAAATAGAGCCAGCCCCAGCGCATCAGCTTCCAGCCGAGTTCGGCATAGTATTTCGGATAGAACAGGATCGCCGGCTCGATCGGCATACCATGGCGGCGGTTGCGGCGTGACTTGCGCCGCATCCAACCCACTTCGAGCGGATGCACGCCCTCGATCTTGAGTGCCCCCATGAACCAGGTGCAGAGCAGCAGGATCTGCGAAGTGG
>CAMLKN010000022.1 GCA_946480655.1 uncultured Devosia sp.
TCGACGCGCTTGATCGCCCGCTCCATGAAGCGGTCATAGATGCTTTCCTGGATCAGGGCGCGGCTGGGACAGGTGCAGACCTCGCCCTGGTTAAGGGCGAACATGGCAAAGCCTTCGAGGGCCTTGTCGAAGAAGTCATCGTCCTCCTCGAGCACGTCCTTGAAGAAGATGTTGGGTGACTTGCCGCCCAGTTCGAGCGTGACCGGGATGAGGTTCTGGCTGGCATATTGCATGATGAGCCGCCCCGTCGTGGTCTCGCCGGTAAAGGCGATCTTGGCGATGCGGTTGGACGAGGCGAGCGGCTTGCCGGCTTCCAGACCGAAGCCGTTGACGATGTTGACGACGCCGGGCGGAAGCAGGTCCTCGATCAGTTCCATCAGCAGCAGAATCGAGGCCGGGGTCTGCTCGGCAGGCTTGAGGACCACGGCATTGCCGGCGGCAAGCGCCGGAGCGAGCTTCCAGGTGGCCATCAGGATGGGGAAGTTCCAGGGGATGATCTGGCCGACGACGCCCAGCGGTTCATGGAAGTGATAGGCGATGGTGTCGTGGTCGATCTCGGAAATGCCGCCTTCCTGGGCGCGGATGGCGCCAGCGAAATAGCGGAAGTGATCGATGGCGAGGGGAATGTCGGCTGCCTTGGTCTCGCGGATCGGCTTGCCATTGTCCCAGGTCTCGGCCAACGCAATGAGATCGAGATTGTCCTCGATGCGGTCGGCGATTTTATTGAGGATATTGGCGCGCTCGGCCACCGAGGTGCGGCCCCAGGCGGGGGCGGCCTTGTGGGCGGCATCGAGGGCGCGCTCGATGTCGGCGGCCTTGCCGCGCGCCACTTCGCAGATGACCTGGCCGGTGATGGGCGAGGTGTTTTCGAAGGTCTGGCCATCGGCGGCATCCACCCACTGCCCGCCGATATAGTTGCCGTATTTGGCCTTGTAGGGCGACTTGGTGCGCTGGCCAATGAATTCTGGCTTGTTCAAGGTTTCCTCCCTTGGTGCTTGAATGGAAGCTTCAAGAGCAATGGCCATGCCAGGGCGGCCAAACACCTGATCTGAAACGTCAAATCCAGACCCGGCGAGTTTCGCTTTACAGCTCCCCCAGACCGGCGCAACACTTTGCAACAACCAGAGGCGATGGCGGACGCAACACATGTTGCAAACTGCCACACCTGGGAGGATGGAAAGAATGAACCTATCGTCCGAACTGGCTTTGGCCACGGCGCGCGAAAAATTCTTCTCCGGTCACCGCCTGCCGGATGGCGTGGTGCCCGACCCGATCCTGCGCAGCTGGCAGCGTTGCGCCGAACAGGGGCTCGATGCCGGGGACAGGCTCCGTGTGGCACCCCTAACCGCGACCGAACTGCGCCACCTGCAACAGGAGAACGAGGCGCTGCGGTTGTTGAGCCGGCCGGAGCTGATGAGCCTGCGCAGCGAGGCCAAGAACACCGACAGCGTGGTGATCCTCACCGATGCCTCGGGCACCGTGCTCGACGTGGTGGGCAGCGCCGAATTTGCTGGCGAGGCGGCACAGGTGGCCCTACTGCCGGGCGTGGCCTGGTCGGAAACATCGACCGGCACCAATGCCATCGGCACGGCCATGGCCGAACGGCGCGCCATTGCCGTGCATGGCGGGGAACACTTCTTCGAGCCGCATGGCATCCTCCATTGCGCGGCCTCTCCGATCTTCGACCCCTATGGCAAGCTGGCGGGTGTGCTCGACATGTCGGGGCACGCCAGCGCCGAACACACCCATGCATTGGGACTGGTGCGGCTGGCGGTGGAGCAGATCGAGCACCGCTTCTTCAATCGCGGGTTCGAAGACCGGACCGTGGTGCGGTTCCACCGCAGCAATCACCTCCTGGGCACGCCGCGCGAGGGTGTGCTGGTGTTCGAGGGCGAGCAATTGATCGCGGGCAACCGCCGGGCACTGAGCCTGCTCGGCATGGACCGGGTGGCGTTCCGCAAGACCCGAAGGGAGGACCTGTTCGAGGCGCTCGAAAGACGGCTGCGCAGCCGGAACGGCGACGAATTCGCCGCATCCATCACCCATCCGGAGGCGCGGAGCGGGCGGGTGTTCGGCATACGCGCGCTCAAGGCGGATGGCGACGAGCCCTTCATGCTTGGGGCGACACGCGCAGACCTCGACAAGGCCGTCAGGCTGATCAATGCGCAAATCCCGGTGCTGGTGACGGGCGAGACCGGCACCGGCAAGGAAGTGTTTGCCCGGCATCTGGCCAAACTTTCGAACCGCGCGCAAAAGCCCTTCGTGGCCATCAATTGCGCGGCGCTGCCCGAAAGCCTGATCGAAGCCGAACTGTTCGGCTATGAGGCCGGTGCCTTTACCGGCGCGCGCAAGGGCGGGGCCAAGGGGCTGATCCAGCAGGCTGAGGGCGGCATCCTGTTTCTCGACGAAATCGGCGACATGCCCCTGATGCTGCAGTCGCGGCTGTTGCGGGTCTTGCAGGACAAACAGGTGGCGCCGCTGGGCGGGGGCACGCCCAAGCCGGCCGATTTCGTCGTCGTCAGCGCGACCAACCGGGACATCAAATCCATGGTGGAGGGGGGCACGTTCCGGGCCGACCTCTATTTCCGCATTGCCCAGTTCAGCGTGAGCCTGCCGCGCGTGGTGGACATGCCGGACCGGGCGGCGCTGGTGCAAAAACTGTGGCGCGGCCATGAGAAGGAACACGGCCCGCTGCCCCCGAGCGTGCTCGAGCGCCTTGTTGCCCACGACTGGCCCGGTAACCTGCGGGAGATGGCCAATACGCTCAACGCCACCGCCGCTCTGGCAGGGGCCGGGAACGCGGTGACGCTCGACGACCTGCCCAACCATATCCAAACCAGGGGACCGGTCGCCGTGGCGATGCTGCCGGATGGGCCATTGGGGAGCGTGACGGAGGCGATGATGCAGCGGGCGCTGGAGCAGCATCGCGGCAATTTCTCGGCTGCGGCCCGCGCCCTGGGCATTGACCGCTCGACCCTCTACAGGCGGCTGGTCTGGCGCAGAGGGGATGACGCGGCACGGCCCTGATCGGCGCGCGCATGAGAGCATCTTCTCGCTTCGCTTCGCAAGCCTGACCTGCACGAAAAAGCGGCACGCGAACGGCTTGGGTGTCTGGACGGCAGGATTCAAACGTGTAGCAATGCGAACGCGATGGGAATGCCGTATCACCCCAGCGGAGTAGAATGGCCGAAAAGACGCCGTTTGACGAAATGCACAATCCGGATGGGTCCGTTCGCGAACCCTACCGCGCCCTCTCGGAGTGGCTGGCGGAACAACCGGACAAGGCCCTTGCCCTGATGCAGGCCGATGCGGAGGCAATCTTCCGCAAGCTGGGCATCACCTTTGCGGTCTATGGATCGGAAGAAGGCACGGAGAAGGTCATCCCCTTCGACGTCATCCCCCGCATCATTGCCGCCAATGAATGGCGCCGGCTCTCCAAGGGGATCGAACAGCGGGTCAAGGCGCTCAATGCCTTCCTCTACGACATCTACCACCGCCAGGAGATCCTGAAGGCCGGGCGGGTGCCGGAGAAGCTCATCCTCAACAATGCGGCCTTCTGCCCGCAGATGATGGGGCTGGAGCCGGCCAAGGGCGTCTATGCCCATATCATCGGCGTGGATATCGTGCGGGTGGGGCCGGACGAATTCTATGTGCTCGAGGATAATCTCAGGACGCCATCCGGGGTCAGCTACATGCTGGAAGACCGCGAGGCGATGATGATCCTGGCGCCGGACCTGTTCCAGCGCACCAAGGTGGCGCCGGTCGAAACCTATCCGGAAAACCTGCGTCGAACGCTGGAAAGCGTGGCGCCGAACGGGTTCAAGGGAAACAGCCCCAATATCGCGGTGCTGACGCCCGGGATCTACAATTCCGCCTATTTCGAGCACTCGTTCCTGGCCGACCAGATGGGCGCACAACTCTGCGAAGGGCCCGATCTCTTCGTCGATGGCGGCAAGGTCTATATGCGGACCACGACCGGCCCCGAACAGGTGGACGTGATCTACCGGCGCATCGACGACGACTATCTCGACCCGCTGACCTTCCGGCCGGATTCGATGCTGGGCGTGCCGGGCCTGTTCGACGCCTATCGCGCCGGCAATGTGACGCTGGTCAATGCGCCGGGCACGGGCATTGCCGACGACAAGGCGGTCTATACCTATGTGCCGGACATCATCGAGTTCTATCTCGGTGAAAAGGCGCTGCTGCAGAATGTTCCGACCTACAATTGCACCGACAAGGACCAGCGCGCCTGGGTGCTGGAGAACATTGCCGACCTTGTGGTCAAGGAGGTCCATGGCTCGGGCGGCTATGGCATGATGGTGGGGCCGACCGCCACCAAGGCCATGCATGCCGAATTCAAGCAGAAGATCGAGGCGCGGCCCGACAATTACATCGTTCAGCCGACGCTGAACCTGTCCACCTGTCCCACCCATATCGACGGCGACCTGTCGCCCCGGCATGTCGACCTCAGGCCCTATGTGCTGGTGGGCGACGAGGTGCGGATCACGCCGGGCGGATTGACCCGCGTGGCGCTGAAGAAGGGGTCGCTGGTGGTCAACTCCAGTCAGGGGGGTGGGACGAAGGACACATGGGTGCTGGAAGATTGATGCTCATGGTTATGTCCAGTCCCGATAAACTCGTCGCTGACACCCGCTCGGCGTATGCTGCACATCCGGGCCATTCGAGCATAGCTCTCATGGCCTTCTCGCCTCAAAACGCTCCACCGGAGCGTTTTGCCCTGCGGGAGGGCTCGAAGTGAGAATGCTCGGACGCACCGCCGCCAACCTGTTCTGGCTTTCCCGCTATGTCGAGCGGGCCGAAAACATGGCTCGCCTGCTCGAAGTGGGCTATCGCATGTCGCTGACCAGCCGCCGCGAGGGCAGCGCCAGCGAACACCTGGTCTCGATGATGCAGGCCGCCGAAGTGGACGAAGGCTTCGACGCCAAGCACAAGGTGGCCGATGTCGACACGGTCGCCCACTACATGATGTTCGACCCGGACAATCCCTCTTCGGTCTATTCGTGCCTGCAGGCCGCGCGCACCAATGCGCGCTCGGTGCGCACGGCGATCACCACCGACATGTGGGAGAGCATGAACGGGGCGTGGCTCGAATTCTCGCAGATCAAGCCGCGCGATGTGCGGGGCGCCAAGCTTCTGGGCCTGCTGCAATGGGTCAAGCAGCGCAATCACGAGTTCCGCGGCGCGCTGCTTGGCACGATCCTCAGGGATGACGGCTTCAACTTCCTGCAGGCGGGCAATTTCGTCGAGCGGGCGGACAATACGGCCCGCATCCTCGACATGAAATATTACGTGCTGCTGCCGCGCGCGACGCAGGTGGGGGGCGATCTCGACATCCAGCAATGGACGCTGATCCTGCGGGCGGCCTCGGCCCACCGGGCCTATCGGCATGTCTATCACGACCGCTACAAGGCCCATAACATTGCCGACTTCCTGATTTTGAGGACGGAAATGCCACGGAGCCTCGTGCATTGCGCCAACTACGTGCGGCAGAACCTCGACAGCCTTGCCATGCTCTATGGGCGCCGGGAAAAGTGTCACGAAGCAGCCGAAAGCCTATTGGCCATGGTCGAGACCACGAATATGGAAGCCATCTTCACGCACGGGCTGCATGAGTTCCTCAACGAGTTCATCGCCCGCAACAACCGGGTCACCGACAGCCTGTCGGAGTCCTATAACTTCTACTGACCCATGCGCATCGAAATCGACCACACGCTCAATCTGTCTGTCCCGCCCGGCTATGGGCAACTGGTGTTGCACCTGTTGCTCACCCCTGCCAGCGGGCCGTCGCAGACGGTGGAGAGCTGGAGCGTGGAAGTGGCCGGCATCGGCAATGCCGGGCGGCTGCGCGATGGCTATGGCAATGCGGTACATCTGGTGAACCAGCCCCGGCCGGATGGAGAGGTGGTCCTTGCCGCGCGCGGGGTGATCACCACCCAGGACGTCCATGGCGTGCTGGGGCGTCCCGCCGGGGAGCCGGTGCCGGCGCTCTACAAGCGCGTGACGGCGCTGACCAAGGCGCCGGAGCATGTCATGGGCGCGCTGGGCGGCAAGCGAGCAAACCGGCTGGACACGTTGCATGCCCTGATGGCGCAGGTGGGCGAAACGCTGGGCCTACCGGAAGACGCTGGCGCGCCGGGCCAGATGCAGGCAACAGGCGAGCAGAGCCAGAGCCAGACCGACGAGTTGCCGGGACCGCCGCCGGCCAGCGACTACGCGCATCACTTCATCGGTGCGGCGCGGGCACTGGATATTCCGGCGCGCTATGTCTGCGGCTACCTGGCGGCCGGCGATGGACACGAAGGGGGCCTGCACGCCTGGGCCGAGGCCTTCGATGATGGGCTCG
Organism: uncultured Devosia sp.; assembly: GCA_946480655.1. Next base: position 6,365 of record CAMLKN010000022.1, read on the forward strand.
GGTGGATCGGCTTTGATCCTGTGCACCAGATCTGCCCGACCGAGCGCTATGTGCGGCTCGCCGTCGGCCTTGACGCCGATTGCACACTGCCCGTCCGGACCGTGCCGGTGGCCGAGATCGCCCAGAAGGCCAGCGTGAGAGCTGGCTAGCGGCCCTATAGACTCAGCACGAAGAGCCACCCCGAAATCGTCACGGCCGAAAGGACCGTCGAGATGAGGATGGTATTGGCGGCGACGCTGACGCCGCGGTCGTAGTAGGTGGCAAAGACATAGATGTTGATGCCGGCCGGCATGGACGAGAGCAGGATGCCATAGCGGGCAATGTCCATGGGCACCCGGAAGACCCAGATCATCAGCGCATAGGCGATCAAGGGGTGAATGATCAGCTTGATGAGCGAAGCGACCAGCGCCTGCTTCCAGTTGTCAGAAAGCTTGAACTCGTTGAGCGCGCCCCCGATGCCGAAGAGGGCCGCCGGCACCACCGCCTGACCCAGCATGGAAAAGAAGGCCGCGACCGGTTCGGCAAGCTCGAGGCCGGAAAGCGACAGGGCAATGCCGCCCAGAATGCCCCAGATCAGTGGATTGGAGCCGACCCGCTTGACGGCGAGGACCAGGGTGGGGCCCAGCGGCTGGCCGTCGCGGCGGGTGAGTTCCATGGTGACCATGCCCAGGGTGAGGAGGATCGCGCCATGGAGGCCGATGATGGAGAGCGTCACCGGCAGCGCCCCTTCGCCATAGGCGCGGCTCATGATCGGCAGGCCGACAAGCACGGTATTGGTGAAGGTGCCGGAAAAACCCACTGCAACGCTTTCGCCCGGGCGATTGGCAAAGACACGCCGCGCCACGACGATGCCGATGGCAAAACAGACGAAGGCGCCGAAATAGTAGGGCCCGATAATGCCGATATTGAAGGCGGACCGGAAATCGCTGGTGCCGATGGAATAGAACAGGAGGCATGGCGTGGCGAAATTATTGACGAAGGCGATGAGCGCCTTCACCCCCTCGGCCGGATAGAGCTTTTGGCGCACGGCCACATAGCCCAGCGCGATGAGCGCGAAGATGGGCGCGATAACGGCAAGAATGGAGAGCATCGGCCTGCGGTCCGGGCCTGGAGAAGGACACGATAGCCCTAGACCGCATGATCGCATGGGTCAATCATCATCTTGTATGGTAGATAAAACGAAACAAATCATCTCTACAAACGAAAGAAAGTGTCGTAGAAACGAACCACAAGCTTCACAGGACTGCGGAATGCTGGATATTTTCGTGATCGGCGGCGGGATCAATGGCGCGAGCGTGGCCCGCGATGCCGTAGGCCGGGGCTATAGCGTGGCGCTGGCGGAAATGAATGACCTGGCCTCGGGCACCAGTTCGGCCGCCACCAAGCTGATCCATGGCGGGCTGCGCTATCTCGAGCATTACGAGTTTCGCCTGGTGCATGAAGCGCTGGCCGAGCGGGAAGTGCTGTGGGCTTCCGCGCCGCACATCATCTGGCCACTGCGCTTCGTGCTGCCGCATCACAAGGGCCTTCGCCCGGCCGCGGTGCTGCGCGCGGGGCTCGCGCTTTATGACTATATGGGCGGCCGGCGCCTCCTGCCGCCGACCAAGACGCTGGACCTGAAGCGCGACGAAGCGGGCAAGCCGCTCAAGCCCGGCTATGGCCTCGCCTTCGAATATTCGGACTGCTGGGTGAACGACGCGCGCTTCGTGGTGCTCAATGCACGCGATGCGGCCGACCGGGGGGCGACGATCCATGTGCGGACCAAGGTCGTGTCGGCCCGGCGCGAGGATGGCGGCTGGACCGTAGAACTCGATGGCGAGGCCGGCCGGCAGACCGTGCGGTCTCGCATGCTGATCAACGCGGCCGGGCCCTGGGTGGACCAGGTGATCAACCAGACCCTGGGCAAGAACGGCGCGCACAATGTGCGGCTGGTCCAGGGCAGCCATATCGTGGTGAAGAAGCTTTACGATCACGACCGCTGCTACTTCTTCCAGAACAGCGACGGGCGCATCTTCTTTGCCATCCCCTATGAGGACGACTTCACCCTGATCGGCACGACCGACCGGGACTACAAGGCCGACCCCAAGGACGTGAAGATTACGCCGGAGGAGACCGACTATCTGCTCAAGGCGGCCAATGAATATTTTGCCCGCACGATCACCCAGGATGACATCGTCTGGGCCTATTCGGGCGTCCGGCCGCTCTATGACGACGGCGCCAGCGCGGCGCAGGAGGCGACGCGCGACTATGTACTCAAGGTCGAGGGTGATGCCGCCACCGGAGCCGTGGTCAATGTGTTCGGAGGCAAGCTGACGACCTCCCGGCGCCTCGCCGAATCGGTGCTCGAAAAGATCGAGGACGTGCTGGGCAAGAAGGGGCCGGCCTGGACCAAAACCGGCACCCTGCCCGGCGGTGATTTCGGGCCGAAGAGCTTCGACGCGGAAGTGCGCCGGCTGGCTATGGAGTACCCCGACCTGCCCACCAGCCTGCTCAAGCGGCTGATGCGGCTCTACGGGACAAAGGCGCGGGTGCTTTTGGGTGACCGCAAGACGATCGAGGCGCTGGGCCAACATTTTGGCGCCGATCTCCATGCCGCCGAAGTGGATTATCTGGTTGCGAACGAGTGGGCGCGGACGGCACAAGATGTGCTGTGGCGGCGCACGAAGCTGGGGCTCAAGGTCGGGCCCGAAGATGTGGCGCGGCTGGAGGCATATCTGAACGAAACCGTCACTGCGTAGGGACGCCCAAGTTCTATCGCGTTTCCCTCTCCACTTCAGGGAGGGTGAAGAAAGAGCCGAACGGCCGGTGGAGGCAATCATGACAAAATACATTCTGGCGATCGACCAGGGGACCACGTCGAGCCGGGCTATCGTATTCGATGGCGAGCGGAAGATTGCAGGCGTAGGCCAGAAGGAATTCACCCAGCATTTTCCGCAGGATGGGTGGGTGGAGCATGACCCGGAGGAAATCTGGGAGAGCGTCGTCTGGTCGATCCGGACCGCGCTGGAGGCCGCCAAGGTCACGGCGAGCGACATCGCGGCGGTCGGTATCACCAACCAGCGTGAAACAGCCCTGATCTGGGACCGTGCGACCGGCCAGCCCATCCACAATGCCGTTGTCTGGCAGGACCGGCGTACGTCTGCGTACTGTGCTGAACTGAAGGCGGCCGGCCACGAGGCCATGGTGACCGAGCGCACCGGCCTGCTGCTCGATCCCTATTTTTCCGGCACCAAGGTCAAGTGGCTGCTGGACCATGTGGAGGGTGCGCGGGAACGGGCCGAAAGGGGTGAACTCGCTTTCGGCACGGTGGACACATTCCTGATCTGGCGGCTGACCGGCGGCAAGGTGCATGCGACCGACGCCACCAATGCCTCGCGCACGCTGCTCTACAATATCGGCGCCAACCAGTGGGATGACGAGCTCTTGGCCCTGCTGACAGTGCCCAAGGCCATCCTGCCTGAGGTCAAGGATTGCGCCGATGACTTCGGATCGGCGGACGCGGCCCTGTTCGGTGCCGCCATCCCGATCCTGGGGGTGGCGGGCGACCAGCATGCGGCGACCATCGGGCAGGCCTGTTTCGCGCCGGGCATGCTCAAATCCACCTATGGCACGGGCTGCTTCGCCCTGCTCAATACTGGCGCGGAGAAGGTGCCGTCCAAGAACCGGCTCCTGACCACCATCGCCTACCGGCTCAACGGCAAGACCACCTATGCGCTGGAAGGCTCGATCTTCATTGCCGGCGCGGCCGTGCAGTGGATCCGCGACGGGCTGAAGCTGGTCAAGCAGGCCAGCGAGACCGGGCCTTTGGCCCGCAGCGCCGACCCCAGCCAGAATGTCTATATGGTGCCCGCCTTTGTCGGGCTCGGAGCGCCCTGGTGGGATGCCGAGGCGCGCGGCGCCATCTATGGCATTACCCGCAATACCGGGCCGGCCGAGATCGCCAAGGCGGCGCTAGAGGCAGTGAGCTACCAGACGCGAGACCTGCTCGAGGCCATGCGCAAGGATTGGCAGGGCGGCGCGAAGGACACAGTGCTGCGCGTGGATGGCGGCATGGTGGCCTCGGACTGGACCATGCAGTTCCTGGCCGACATTCTCGATGCGCCGGTGGACCGGCCGACCATTCTCGAAACCACGGCACTGGGCGCGGCCTGGCTGGCCGGCATGAAGGCCGGCGTGTGGCCGGGCATGGAGGAGTTTGCCAAGGGCTGGGCCCGCGACCGGCGGTTCGAGCCGCAGATGGATGCCGAGACCCGCAAGGCCAAGATTGCCGGGTGGGATGATGCGGTGCGGCGGACGTTGAGCCGATAGCCGGGCTGGCGGGCGGCGCTTGGCAAAGCCGCCCGCACCTGCGATAGAGCCGCCATGAGCCAGGACAATGACGACTACATCTATGATGAAGCAACCGGTGAGTGGCGGCCGGCTTCGGAGATGACGACGCAAGCGCAGACTGTCGTGGTGCGCGATGCTTCGGGCAATGAACTGTCCGACGGGGACTCTGTCGTGCTGGTGAAGGACCTCAAGGTGAAGGGCGCTGGGCAGACGCTCAAGCAGGGCACGGTGATCCGGTCCATCCGGCTGACCGACAATCCCGAAGAGATCGATTGCCGGCACGAGACCATCAAGGGACTGGTGCTGCGAACCGAGTTCGTGCGCAAGCGCTAGACGAGCCTAGCCGCCATTGCCGGTTTCCACCTGTGGGACCGGGGTGTCCGGCTCGACAGGTTCGGGCTGGTTGAGATTGGGATTGTCGCGCAGGAAGGCGGTGACCTCGTTGTCGAGGGCAATGAGGAAGTCGCTGATGCGATTGCCGTTGGACCCCAGATCGTGTTGCGCCCCGATGGACGCCGAGCGCATGTCGACGGCTGCGCCTTCGGCCGTGGCGGCAACGCGCAGCACGGCTTCCTCGCGCCACCCCAGCAGCGTCACGATGCGTGCGTTCAGCCTGCCCGGCTCGCCGCCGACACCTGGCTCCCGCCGCTGGCGGATATCCCAGCCCTGTCCCTCTGCCAGATGGGCAACGATGGCATAGAGCTGGACGGGATCGAGCGGATAGGTGCGCGTCGTGGCATTGGGGAAGTACTGCTGCTGTTCGGCCGGTGTCAGCAGCTGCGGCGGCGGCATTGAGGCCGTATCCGGCTCGAAGAGCAGTGGCAGTTCGCCGCGCGGAGCGGTGGCGATATCGGTGACAATCGGATAGCGCAGCGCCAGCGAGCCATAATAGCCGAAAGGCGCGAGGCAAAGGAGGCCGAGGAAGAGGCCGGCCAGTGCCTTGCCCCAGCCCTGATCGCCGGTGTGCCAGAGCCGCGCCAGGGCGATGAGCGCAGCCAAGACGGCAAGGCCCGCGACCAGAGCGGCAAACAGCGCGACCACCAGAAACAGCCCGGAATCGAGGAAACGCTCGCGGTGCATGATGACCGGCACGACGGTCAAAGGCACCGCCAGCCCGCCCAGACGACGCGCCAGAATCGCCCATTTCGAGGTTCTGATCAGTATTCGCACGAAGTCTGTTTCCCCAAACCGCGCAGAGGATAACGCTAAGGTCTTTCGCTAGTTTGAATATTTTTCGGGTTTGAGAGGGTTTGGGGGCATCGTCGCTACCAGCACCCCCCACCTGGCTCTGCTACGGCCCGAAGGGCCTAGCTTGGCTACCTCCCCCGTCAAAGGGAGAGGTGAAGAGGGTCCGGGTTGAGTTGTCGAACCGCATGGGCCGGCTCTTACGGATAAAGCCGTGCGCTGGCCCAGGGCGCCCCTACCCGTTCGCGCGTGAAGCGGACGCGGTCGTGGAGGCGGAACTCGCCATCCTTCCAGAATTCGATGGACATGGGCACGAGGCGGAACCCGGACCAGTGGGCGGGGCGCGGCATGTCGCCGTCGCCCACCATGGCGGTGAGTTGGGCTACCTCGTCCATCATCTGCTGGCGGCTGGCGAGCGGACGGGACTGCTTGGACGTGGCCGAAGCGATGCGGCTGCCCCTGGCGCGGGAGGCGAAATATTCGTCCGCCTCTGCTGGCGTCACCTGCTCGACCGGGCCCCGCATGCGGATCTGGCGCCTGAGGCTCTTCCAATGCATGACCATGGCGGCCTGGGGATTGGCGAGAAGCTGGCGGCCCTTGTCGCTTTCAAAATTGGTGAAAAAGCAGAAGCCGCGCTCGTCGCGCCGGTTGAGCAGCACCATGCGCACATCGGGCAGGCCGGAGGTATCGGCGGTGGCCAGGGCCATGGCGTGCGGGTCGTTGGGTTCGCTCTCCTGCGCCAGGGCGTACCATTCCTCGAAGAGGGCAAGCGGGTCGAGCTGGGAGCGGTCGCTGTCGTCGAATAGGCGTTCGGTGAGGGTCTGCAGCATATTGATATTTCCTGCGCAACTGCCCCGGCGCAACTGGACAAGGGCCGGGGGCGTGGCCATATAGGACTTCAAATGCGGGGCAAACAATGCCCCAGATCAAAGATGGGACCCAATGCGCGATCCATACACCGTCCTTGGGGTGTCGCGGTCCGCAAGCGAGAAGGACATCAAGTCTGCCTATCGCAAGCTGGCCAAGAAGTATCACCCCGACCAGAACCCTGACGATCCAACTGCCCACGGCAAGTTTGCCGAGGCGACACATGCCTATGACCTGCTGAACGACGCCGAGAAGCGCGGCCAATATGACCGCGGCGAAATCGACGCCGAGGGCAACCCCCGCTTTGCCGGCTTCGGCAACGGCTTTGGCGGCGCGACCCGTGGCGCCCGGCCGGGCGCGGGCGCCGGTGGCTTTTCCGCCGAGGACATTCTCAAGGAGTTCATGAGCGGTTTCGGCGGCCAGCCGCGCGGTGGCGCCGGCGGGCGCGGCCCGGCCGGTGGCGCCCAGTGGGACCCCTTTGCCGGGGCGACAGCGGGCGGCGCGGGCGCTGGCGCGCGCATGAAGGGCGACGACGTGGTCGTCAATGTCGCCATCTCGCTCGAGGATGCCCACAAGGCCGCCTCGGTGCCGGTGCGCATGCCCAGTGGCAAGGTACTTTCCGTCAAGCTGCCCGAGAAGGTCGAGGAAGGCCAGCAGATCCGCTTGAAGGGCCAGGGCACGCCGAGCCCCTTCGGCGAGCCGGGCGACGCGCTGGTGACGGTCAAGTTCGAGAAATCCAAGACCTTCCGCAAGGATGGCCACGACGTGCGGACCGACGTGCCGGTGACGCTCTACGAAGCGGTTCTGGGCTCCAAGGTGCGCGTGCCAACCCTGGACGGTTCGGTGGAACTGACGCTGCCGCCCGGGGTGGATACATCGAAGGCGCTGCGCCTCAAGGGCAAGGGCCTCTATGGCGATGGCGACCTGTACGTCAACATCCGCGTCGTGCTGCCGCCGGGCGGCGATGCCGACCTCGAAGCGCTGGCGCGGTTCATGCGCGACCAGAAGCCGTACAAGGTCCGGGACTAGGCTGGACGCTCCCGCACGACTTCACATGCACAGTACCGTCCTCGGGCCTGACCCGAGGACCACTCGCCATATCTGCGGATGTTGAGAATGGCCCTCGGATCAAGTCCGAGGGCGGCCTTGTGGTTGGGTATAGATCGCTATTTCCGCGGGGCGGCAGCGCGGCGGAGGCGATCGTTGATCGCTTCGCCGAGGCCGGTTTCCGGGATGGGTGCCACGGCGATGGTGGCAGCGCCCGTCGCGTCAAGCTCGTGCAGCATGGAAAAGAGATTGCGGGCGGCTTCGTGCAGGTCGCCTGTCTCCGAGAGATTGCGCGTGGTGCCGGCAAAGTCCGGGGACGCGCCGAAGGCGAGCCAGGCTTCGCCAGCCTGGGGCGCGGTGTCGAGCCGCATATGGGCATTGGGGGCGTAGTGGCTCAGGAGCATGCCCGGGGCAGAAATGGCGGCCCCTTCGGCGGCGCGCTCAACCGTTACGCCGAGACGCTGCTCGATCTCCTCGCGCGCCAGGGCGCCGGCGCGCAGCTGGATGAGGCGGTCACCATCGACCGCCACAATGGTGGATTCGACGCCTCGCTTACAGGGTCCGCCATCGAGCACGGGGACGCGGCCGGCGAAACCCTTGCGCACCTGTTCGGCCGTGGTCGGCGAGAGCTTGCCCGAAGGATTGGCTGATGGCGCGGCCAGCGGCCGATCCGTAGCGCGCAGCAATTCGAGCGCCAAGGGATGATCGGGGACGCGCAGCGCGACAGTCTCCAGCCCGGCCGTGGCGATGTCAGCCAGGCCGTGGCCTTGCCGGAGGGGCAGGACGATGCTGAGCGGCCCGGGCCAGAAGGTCTCGGCGAGGCGGCGCGCCAGCGGCGAGAACAAGGCGAAACGCTCGGCCATGGCCAGATCGGCGCAATGGATGATCAGCGGATTGAAGCGCGGGCGGCCCTTGGTCTCGTAGATGGAGAGCACCGCATCGGCATTCGTCGCGTCCGCCCCCAGACCATAGACCGTCTCGGTGGGAAAGGCGCAAAGCTTGCCCGCGCGCAGCAGCGCGGCGGCCTCATCGACACTGATCGGGAACGGGTCTGACATGAGCGGTGTTTGACAACAGGGCAAGGCCGCGTCAAGACGAGATGGAACATGCGGAGAGCCACGTGACGACGCTCCTGGTCAGCCAGAACAATTTCGCCGATCACCAGACCCCGCAAGGCCACCCGGAACGCGCCGACCGTATTCGCGCGGTCGAAGAGGCGCTGGAAGCACCGCAATTCTCCGCGCTCACGCGCCGCGCCGCCCCTTTCGGTGACCTGATGCTGGCCGAACTCGTGCATGACGGGGCGTATCTGGGCCGCCTGCGCGATGCGCGTCCGGCCGAGGGCATGGGCCAGATCGATGCCGATACGTTCATCTCCTCCCGGTCGATGGATGCGCTGGCGACGGGCTTGGGCGGCGCATTGGCGGCGCTGGACGCGGTGCTCCTGGGCGAGGTCGACAATGCCTTCTGCGCCATCCGCCCGCCCGGCCACCACGCGGAAATTGCAACGCCCATGGGCTTTTGCCTCATCAACACCGTCGCCATCACGGCGCGGGAGGCGCAGCGGAAATATGGGGCCGAGCGGGTGGCGATCGTCGATTTCGACGTGCATCACGGCAATGGCACGCAGGACATCTTCAAGGATGATCCGAGCGTGTTCTATGCCTCGAGCCACCAGATGCCGCTCTATCCCGGCACGGGGCATCCCAGCGAGACCGGGGTGGGCAATGTGGTCAATGTCGCACTGCCCAGCCATTCGGGAGGCGCGGCGATGCGGGAGGCTTATCTTAATAAAATATTGCCGGCGCTCGACAATTTCGCACCGGACCTGATCCTGATCTCGGCCGGGTTTGATGCCCATATCCGCGATCCACTGGCGCAGCTGGAATGGGTGGACGAGGATTTCGGCTGGGTCACGGCAAAGTTGATGGATGTGGCAGGCGCGCGCTGCGGCAACCGGATTGTGTCGCTGCTCGAAGGTGGCTATGACCTCAAGGGCCTTGCCGGGGGCGTGCGCCAGCACGTGGCGACCCTCCTGGGGTCCTGAAATGAACGACTACTGAACGAGCGGAACCACGATGGCCGAGACATCCCACGACGACGTCAAGACGCTGAGCTTCGAGGCCGCGCTGGAGCAGCTCGAACAGATCGTGCAGAAGCTCGAAAGCGGCCGCGCGCCGCTGGCCGAATCCATCGCCATCTATGAGCGCGGCGAAGCACTGAAGGCGCATTGCGAGGCGCTGCTGAAGACGGCTGAAGCGCGGATCGAGAAGATCACGCTCAATCGCGACGGCAAGGCAGTGGGGACCGAGCCGCTGGACGCTAACTAATCCTCATGCGGGAGGCCACTCCCTCCTAGCTGCGCTATGGCCTAGCGGCCAAGCTCCGCTACTGACCCCGCCACTCCAGCATAGCTGTCGTGGCCTTCTTCCCTAGAATCTCTCCACCGGAGAGATTCTCCCTTCGGGACGGCACGAAGCCCCTCAAGGGGGCGGTGTCCGTCCGGTGGACGTTGAAATTTCGAGGCATTGCCGGCCCATGACAACCAACACTACTCTTCGCAATTTCCGTATCGTGCTGTGGGTGCTGGTGGCCGTGGCGGCTATCGGGGCGACGGCGCTCTACATGTTCCGGCCGCCGCAGCGGCCGCTCGGGGTGACGGGGCAGGAGTTCGCGCTGGCCTCCACGCAGGGCGGGACGTTCACGCAGGCCGATCTCGTCGGCAAGCCGAGCCTTGTGTTCTTTGGCTATACGTTCTGCCCCGATGTCTGCCCGACGACGCTGGCCGAAACCACGGCATGGCGCGCGCAGCTGGGACTGAGTGCGGATGACCTCCGGATCATCTTCGTCACGGTCGACCCGGAGCGCGACACGGCAGACATGGTGAAGGACTATGTCGAGGCCTTCGATCCGAGCGTGATTGGTCTGGTGGGTGATATCGAGCAGACCGAAAAGGCCAAGGCTGCCTTTGGCGTCTACTCGGAGAAGTCGGGTGACATCG
>CAMLKN010000023.1 GCA_946480655.1 uncultured Devosia sp.
TGCTGGCCAATGAAGACCCCGAAAAGGTCTCCCGCGCCAATCGCGCCAATTCGGCCGCCTATCGCCCGGCGCTGGAGCTGATCACCGGCTTCGACATCAACTGGAACATCGTTTCCTACCCCACGCCCAATTGGGCCAAGATGGTCTTCCCCAACGACCCCGAAGGCGTGGCCATCGCCAAATTGGCCGATGCCACCTTCAAGGCTTCGCGCGTCGATCGCGACGACCCGATCGCCGAATGGAAGCAGCACAATGCCAATCTGAAGGCCCGCTGGACCTGGCTCAACGGCAAGAATTTTGCGTCCCTCAAATACAAGGGCCCAGGCACCGACCTCACCGTCGGCCTCGCCGACGGCCATCGCTGGAAGGGCGGCGCTTCGGAAGCCAAGAACGGCGTCACCTGCAATCCCAATATCCCGACCGAGGAAGTCTTCACCACGCCGCACCGTCTACGCGTCGAGGGCACTGTGGCGGCGACCAAGCCGCTCAGCCACAATGGCACGCTGATCGAGAATATCCGGGCCCGTTTCGAGGGCGGCCGCATGGTCGAGCTCAAGGCCACCAAGGGCGAGGCCGTGTTCAACAAGGTGCTCGATACCGACGAAGGCGCGCGGCGCCTGGGCGAAGTGGCGCTGGTGCCCCATTCCTCGCCCATCTCGGCCTCGGGTATCCTCTTCTACAACACGCTCTACGACGAAAACGCCTCGTGCCACATCGCCATGGGCCAGTGCTATGCCGATTGCTTCGAGGGCGGCAAGACCCTGACCCAGGACCAGATCTTCGCTCAGGGCGGCAACAAGAGCCTCATCCACATCGATTGGATGATCGGCTCGGACAAGGTCGATATCGACGGCGTCCATGCCGACGGCACCACCGAGCCGGTCATGCGCAAGGGCGAATGGGCGTTCTGACAGGCACCCGACCTGCAACAGACACTGCGCCGCCCTCGGGCTTGACCCGAGGGCCGCTCGTCGCTGGCACAGGCCAAAACGTGAAGTCCGTGCTTGTTTGCACCGGCCCTCGGGTCAGGCCCGAGGGCGGCTCCGAGTTTGTCCAGCAGGAGAGGCCTACTCCCCCTCCATCCCCAGGAACTCCTGGGCGCTGAGCACGATCTTCCTGTCGATTTCGCCGATCTCCCGCACATCCTTGCCTTCATAGTCCAGCGCATGCAGCACCACGCGAATGGCATTGAGCCGGAGCCGCTTCTTGTCGTTGGCCCGGATCACCGTCCAGGGCGCGTGGGCGCTGTCGGTTTCCTCGAGCATCCGGTCGCGAGCGACGGAATACTCCTCCCACTTGTCCAATGCCTTAAGATCGACCGGTGAGAGCTTCCAGGTCTTCAATGGGTCATGGCGTCGGTCATGGAAGCGCTTCAATTGCATTTCCCGTCCGATGGAGAGCCAGAACTTGAAGAGCTTGATCCCGTCCCGCACCAGCTGCTTTTCGAACTGGGGGGCTTCCTCCAGGAAAGCATCGGTCTGTTCAGGGGTGCAAAAGCCCATGACAGGTTCGACCACAGCGCGATTATACCAGGAGCGATCAAACAGCACCATTTCCCCTGCCGCCGGCAGCCAGTCCACATAGCGCTGGAAATACCATTGCGTGCTTTCCCGGTCGCTCGGTTTGGGGAGCGCGGCAATGACATTGTAGCGCGGGTTGAGATTCTCCCGGAACCGCTCGATCGTCCCGCCCTTGCCGGCGGCATCGCGTCCTTCGAAGACGATGATGGTGCGTGTGCCGGTCTTGGCCATATGCGCCTGATGCAGCACCAACTGCTTTTGCAGGGCGTACATGGCCGTGTCATACTCATCACTGTCGAGCTTGTCCTCGTATGGGTACCCACCCGAGCCGAAGGCCGCCTTCTTGACCCATTTGGGCAGGTCCGGATCGTTGATATCGAAGCTGTTTTGGGGATCGGTCACGCTGTCTCTCCACTGTCACATGGACCGTGCTATGAACCCGGCTCCCGCGCAAGAGGCGGGACTGACACAGTGATTCGACCTCCCGAAATGGATGACCTGCGCCGCACCGGATTGATCCACAGCCCAGCCACGCTGCTGGCGCGGCTTTCTGGACAAATGCCGCTCCTGGCGAGTCTCGGTGGGTTGATCCTGCTCTTTGTCGCCCTGGGCGGGCTGCGGGTGGACCTCGCCATTCTGGGTTATCTGGTTCTGGTCGGTCTGGTCGCCATGCTGCCCCAGCCCGTCGTTACGGTCACCCACACGGTGCAGGTGCAGGCTCCAGCGCCGAACCGGCATGAAGTCGAGCAGGATATGCTGCCCGCCTTTGTCGAAGCGCTGGGCGATCCTGGCCTCGTACTGGACAGAACAGGCGCGGTGCTCCACCGCAATGGGGCTGCCGCAAGGCAATACCCCAATCTGCAGGTCGGCCGGGTCATGACCCTGGTCATGCGCAATCCCGATCTGGTCGCCGCCATCGAGAATTCGCAACGCAGCGGCCAGGCGCATAGCTTCGAGTTGCACGAGACCTTGCCGTCCGAAACCTGGGACCGGGTTGTCGTCGCCCCCCTTCGGCGCCCCGATCGGGACTGGTTCGCCGATGAAAGCAGACAATTGCTGGTGACCTTCCAGAGCCTGACCGAGCTCAAGCGCGTCGATGCGCTGCGCACCGATTTCATCGCCAATGCCAGCCATGAATTGCGCACGCCCCTGGCATCCCTGGTCGGGTTCATCGATACACTTCTGGGGCCTGCAGCCCGCGACGCGGCGGCGCGCGAGAAATTCCTTGGCATCATGCGCACGCAGGCTGATCGCATGAGCCGGTTGATCGATGATCTCCTGAGCCTTTCCCGTATCGAAATGCACCAGCATGTGCGCCCCACCGGCTCGGTGGACCTGAGCAGCCTCTTGCGCGAAGTGCGGGAGGGCCTGCAGACCCAGGCCAAGGCCGCCGACTTGGAGGTCGTCCTTTCGCTGCCAGAGGCCCCGGTCACAGTCACGGGCGATCGCGGGCAGCTCTACGAAGTGTTCGAGAACCTTGTCGACAATGCCATCAAGTATGGCGCCGACGGCAAGCGGGTCGAGGTAACCCTGACCAGGGTCGAGCGCGCGGGCATGCATGCCCAGGTCAGTGTTGTTGATCATGGTCCTGGCGTCGAGCCCGAGCATGTGCCGCGCATGACCGAACGCTTCTATCGCATCGATGCCGAGACCAGCCGCAAGAAGAAGGGCACCGGGCTGGGACTGGCCATCGTCAAGCACATCATCCAGCGCCATCGCGGGCAGATGAGCATCAAGTCCAAGCCAGGCGAAGGGCTGCGCGTCGACGTGCTTTTGCCCTGACTTCCGCCCGCATCGCATGGGGATTTTCTCAAGGGGAGTAACCCGGCTTTAAGCCAATCCCGCGAGCCTGGTGGACGTTGCGCGTCGCGCTCTGCAATGTCATGGGGCACAGGAGCGTCCCCATGAAGACCCTTTGGCCAGCCGCGACCCTCGCTATTGCCGTTACCGGCTACTTCGCCTGGAGCAACTCTGCCGCCCCTCGGGCGCCCCAACTGCTCATCGATGACTGCCATCGCCTGGCCGGAGAAGTGGCAGCGATCCACAGCAGTGGCGGCATCGTCCCTCCCGAGCGGTTGTCCACGGCTCGTGGCTGTGCGGTATCATTCGGCCAGAACTGGGCCGCTGATACCAGTTCCTGGGCAGAAGGCTTGCGCGCTGAAGGGGCAATGCGGGTGCAATAGGCCAACAAAAAGGGCGCCACGCGGGCGCCCGTCATGTGTTCTGTCAGAGGTGCCTCAACGGCGCTTCTTGTCCATCTGGTGATAGGCCCTGCGCGAATGGAACTCGCAATAGGGACCGGTCTCGAGGCTATGCTGTCCGCAGAAGTAGAAGTCCTTGCTGAGCGGATCTCCGATCGGCCACTTGCAGGTATGTTCGTTCAACTGCAGCAGGTTGAGGCGCTTGTCTTCGGGGATGAAGAGTTCGGCAGCTGCCGGTGCCACATAAAGCTCGGTTTCCATCTCCGGTGCGGCGGCCAGGGCGGTCGCGCCCATAACCTGCGGACGGGCCATGCTGACGCGGGGCTTGGCGCTCATGCCAGCGCTGCTCGCGGAGGGGCTCGCCGGACGGCGCGGCGCCGCTGGGCGCGCCGCCGGGCGGGCACGGGGGGCGGTATTGGTGGGCTTGGCGCGGGCCGAAAGCTTGAGGCGGTGCACCTTGCCGATTACGGCATTGCGGGTCACCCCGTCGCCCAGTTCAGCCGCAATCTGGCTGGCGCTCAGGCCCTCCATCCAGAGTTTCTTCAAAAGTTCGACGCGCTCGTCAGTCCAGCCCATCGATTGCGCTCCTGAAACCATCGACAAAACAGAATCCTTCATTGCGCTGCCAAAACGGCATGGCAGCCTTTCGACTCTACAGCTCGTATGTTGAGCGGGTCCGCCGCACGAGATATCGTGTCCCCAACGCCTCGGAGATTACGACATGCGTGGAATCGGGATCAAGAGTCGGGGGGGATTTTCCCCGCTTATTCATTGGTTAAGATTGTCCTAACGAACAATGAGTCAAATCAGACACTTGCGCCGTAGCTGATTGACTTTACGGGCTCATTTCGCCTAATTCTCGGGTCCAAACGCGCGGCCGAGAGGGCGCGTTTTTGATTTCTGTGGCAGCTTTGCCACGCTTCTCCAGTCGCTAGCCTTCAACAAGAGGAATGTTCGCCATGTCTGCGCTCTACGGCACCTATGCCCGGTCCGATCTCGCTTTCGAGCGGGGCGAGGGCATGCGCCTGTATGACCAGCACGGCCGAGAGTTTCTCGACTTCCATTCGGGCATTGCAGTGAATGCCCTGGGCCATGGTGACCCGCATCTGGTTGCCACCCTCAAGGCTGCCGCCGAAAAGGTCTGGCATACATCCAATGTCTTCACTATTCCCGAACAGGAACGGCTGGGCCAGCGGCTCGTGGACTCCACCTTTGCCGACAAGGTGTTCTTCACCAATTCGGGGGCCGAGGCCATCGAATGTGCCATCAAGACTGCCCGGCACTATTTCTTCGCCAAGGGCCAGCCGGACCGCTATGAGGTAATCGCCTTCACCGGCTCTTTCCACGGCCGCACTTTGGGCACCATCGCCGCCGGCGGTAATCCGAGCTACCTTGAAGGCTTCGGGCCGCCTATGCCCGGCTTCAAGCATACGGCTCCGGGTGATCTCGATGCGGTCAAAGCCCTGGTCGGGCCCCAGACCTGCGCCATCCTGATCGAGCCTGTACAAGGCGAGGGCGGGGTGACCGCAATGAGCGTGGAGTTCCTCCAGGGCCTGCGCCAGATCTGCGATGAGAATGACATGCTGCTCATTTTCGACGAAGTGCAGTGCGGCTTTGGGCGGACCGGCCGGTTCTTCGCCTTCGAATGGGCCGGCATCACGCCGGACATCGTCGCTGTGGCCAAGGCGATCGGCGGGGGCTTCCCGCTCGGTGCGTGCCTTGCCACCGAGGCGGCAGCCGCTTCCATGGTGCCGGGCACCCATGGCTCAACCTATGGCGGCAACCCGCTCGGCTGCGCCATGGGCAATGCCGTTCTCGACCGTATCCAGGCGCCCGGCTTCCTCGACCATGTTGCCCAGATGGGCCAGCGCCTCGCCTGGCACCTGCAACAGTTGGCGCAGAAATATCCTGACTACGTCCTCGAACTGCGCGGCAAGGGCCTGCTCGCCGGCATCAAGATCGCTCCGCCAGTACGGGACTTCGTTGCGCGCCTGCGCGACGACCATCAGCTTCTGGCCATCGGCGCCGGGGACAATGTGCTGCGTCTTCTGCCGCCGCTCATTGTCAGCGAAGCCGATATCGAGCTCGCCATGGAAAAGATCAGTGCTGCCTTTGATGCGATAGAGGCCGAAACCGCCTCCACCGCCGCCGCAGGCTGACCGACATGTTGACCTTCTATCATTTCGGACGGCGCCGACATGGTCTGTTCCCTCCGCCCCGATAGGGTGGAGCGTTCAGTCGCGGCCTCGGCCGCCCGAAGTGTTTAGCGTCACAAAAGGAACCCGGCCCATGACGACGACCGGCACCCCCAATCATTTTCTGTCCATCGACGATTTTTCCTATGCCGAACTGCGCGGCATGCTCAACCAGGCAACAGCTCTGAAGGCGCGCCTCAAGGACGGCGACCGGCCGCAGCTCCTCAGGGACAAGGTGCTGGCGATGATCTTCGAACGCCAGTCTACCCGCACCCGCGTTTCCTTCGACGTGGGCATGCGCCAGCTGGGCGGGCAGACCCTGATGCTTTCCGGCCAGGAAATGCAGTTGAGCCGCGAGGAAACCCTGGCGGACACTGCCAAGGTCATGAGCCGCTATGTCGACGCCATCATGATCCGCATTCTGTCCCACGCCGACCTGCTCGAACTGGCCGAAGCCGCGACCGTGCCGGTCATCAACGGCCTCACGCGGCGGGCCCATCCCTGCCAGATCATGGCCGACCTGATGACCTTCGAGGAGCATCGTGGCGATATCCGCGGCGCCAAGATTGCCTGGGTTGGGGACAGCAACAACGTGCTCCATTCCTGGGTCAATGCCGCCGAGCTGTTCGAGTGCGAACTCACCATTGCGACGCCGGACGAATACAGCCCGGAAAAGGACCTGATGCAGGACATCACCCGCGCCGGCAAGTATGCCCGGCTGATCGAGGATCCGCGCGAAGCGGTGGAAGGCGCCGACCTTGTGATCACCGATACCTGGGTCTCCATGGGCGACGTCGACGCCGCCGAGCGGCGCCGGGTCTTGAAACCCTACCAGGTCAACACCAACTTGATGGCCTTGGCGAACAAGGACGCCCTGTTCATGCACTGCCTGCCCGCCCATCGCGGCGACGAGGTGACCGACGAAGTGATCGATGGTCCCCAGTCGGTGGTGTTTGACGAGGCCGAAAACCGCCTCCACGCCCAGAAAGCCATTTTGTGCTGGGCCTTCGGGGTCGAAACAAACTAGCCGCCGCAAGCCGGTTTGACAGCCCGCCTTGCCCATCCCGCAGCGGATGGCAGGGGCGGGTTGTTGCCGTAGCGGTGGCGCGTTTCGTCCCAAGGGCGTAGCCTTGACAGAGACAGCAAGCCAATGACCACGGACCAGACCATGACTGAAACCCTGCTCTCGAGCCTCGGCCTTGATCGTCCCGAGACCGGTGACGACGCCGTGGTGCCCTTCACGCTCGACAAGCTCGACACGCGTGGCCGGATGGTCCGCCTGGGGTCAGCACTCGACACCATCCTGAGCCGCCATGACTATCCCTTGCCGGTGGCGCGACTTCTGGGCGAGGCCGTCGTGCTTTCCGCCATGATCGGCTCGTCCCTCAAGTTCGAGGGCCGCTTCATCCTGCAGACCCAGACTGACGGCCCGGTCAATTTGATCGTTGTGGATTTCGACGCACCCGACGGCATGCGGGGCTATGCCCGGTTCGACCACGATGCTCTGGTCAAGGCCGCCGAGGCTGGCAAGACCAGCCCGGCCGAATTGCTCGGCAAGGGCCACCTCGCCATGACCATCGACCAGGGACCGCATACCGAACGCTACCAGGGTATCGTCGCCCTTGACGGCCATTCGCTCGAGGAGGTCGCCCATACCTATTTCATGCAGTCCGAGCAGATCCCGACCCAGGTGCGCCTGGCCGTCGCGCAGATGACCACGCGCGGCGACCACCGGGCGCGCTGGCGCGCCGGCGGCATGCTCATCCAGCATCTGCCGCCCAACGGGCTCTCGGTCATGGCCGACCTGCCCGGCGACGGCGATTTCGACAATCCCGATACGGCCGATCCGGATTTCGTCGAGGCTGATGGCTGGGCTGAGGCCAAGGCGCTTCTGGGCACGGTCGGCGATCTGGAGCTCACCGATCCGGACCTGTCCCCGGAGCGGTTGATGTTCCGCCTCTACCACGAGACCGGCGTGCGCGTGTTTCCGCCGCAGGATCTGGTGGAGCGCTGCACCTGCTCCGCCGAGCGCATTGAAGACATGCTGGCCAACAGTTTCTCCGACCAGGAGCGCCAGGATATGGCTGTGGACGGGGAAATCGAAGTCGTATGTGAATTCTGTTCAACCGCCTATCGTTTCAATCCTCATCACTTCCATTCAGGTAACTAGACTTTACGCATACTGATATCTCTCCGAGAAATATCAGTATGCCCTTCTTGCCTTCGGCGGCGAACAGGCTCAATCTCGCATCAGCTGCAACGGCAAAGGGGACTTGCCGGGATGAATGCCGACCTGATGTCGACGATCGAGAACATCCAGCATCAGACCAGTTCCGATGCCATTCTCGACATTATCTATTCCGCCATCGGCGAATATGGCTTCGAGCGCTTCATCGTCTCCGGGCTGCCCGATCCCGGTGTCGATGTGCGCCCCTTCGTCCTGCTCTCTGGCTGGGACGATGAATGGTACGAGCGCTACACGTCCAAGGGCTATGTTCATCTCGATCCTGTAGCTCGGCATTGTTTCTCGACCACGCTTCCGTTCGACTGGTCCGAGGCCCCCTATGACCGGGAAAATGACCGACCGGCCCGCCGCGTGATGGAAGAGGCGCGCGATTTCGGTATGGATGAAGGCTTCTGCGTACCGGTGCATATGGAAGGTGGCATGCAGGGCGTCGTGTCCCTGGTCGGCAAGACCAGTCACCTTGACGAGAAAAGCCGCCTCGAACTTCACATGCTCGCCCTGTACGCCCATGGGCGTCTGCGCTACCTAAACGGGCCAATCGGGCGTCCGGTGGTGCGTCGCGGCATTACCCCGCGCGAGGCGGAGATTCTCAAATGGGCAGCGACCGGCAAGACCGCGGCCGAGATTGCCGACATTACGGGTCTCACCCCCCGCACGATCAATCAGCACTGTGAGAACGCGCAGAAGCGCCTCGGGACGAATAATCGCCTGCACACGGTTGTCGAGGCAATACGACACAAGCTGATCACCCTCTGATATCGGGAAAATCTCCGAACACTTGGGATTTTTACCAATTTCGCTCCATCGCTAGGCTGTGCCTAATGCCGTCGTTCGAGGCCGGTAGCTTCGGGGGGCAGAGCGATGAAATTGCACATCGTCCGCAATCCAGCGGACCGGCAGAGCCGTGACCTGCTTGAGCAGAATTTCCGGCTGCGACACAGGATTTTTGTCGAGATGGAGGGCTGGGAGGCCCTTCGCCGACCGGATGGGCGGGACGTCGACGCTTTCGACAATGCCGATGCTACCCATCTTTTGATCACCGATACAGATGGAACGCTGGTGGGCGGATCGCGCATCACGCCTCTGGATCGGCCGAACTTGCTGCAGACTGTCTTCAACGGGTTAGTGCAAGGAGAATTCCCCGCCCACCCCTCGCTTGGGGCCGACTGGACACGCTTCTACGTGCATCCGGATCGACGCGAGGGGCGGCGGCGCGCGCCCGAGTCTGCAGCCCTTTTCTGCTCGGTGATGGAGTATGCCCTTTCCCAGGGATTCAGTTTCATCACCTTCGTGTCCTCCATCTACATGCTCGAGCACGGCACCGCCGTGGGCTGGCGGATCACCCCGCTGGGGGCGCCGGTGATGATGGAGGGCAAGCCAACCATCGCAGCCTGGATAGATGTATCCGAGGCAGCGTTGGACAATGTCCGACGGGTGACCGGAATGGGCAAGCCATTCATGTCCGCCTGGGAGCCCGCGCCCTTGCCGTTTGAAGAACAGGTACCCGTCCGCTAGGAGAGGTTCCATGTCTGCGGCCCTTAGCCTGATGCAGGCATTGCTTGGCCCCGAAACGACCCGGCAGGATGCGCAGGCCGCGCTTGAACAGGCGCTCAAATCTTCAGTCGATCCATTGCATTGGTGCGCTACCCATCTCGGGGTCTCCGATGCCGAAATCATGCGTCGCGCGGCGCGATGGGCAGAGCTCCCCTATCTCGATGTCGTGCCTCGCCTCGCCCGGGACGTTCTGGAACCCCGCCGTCTCGAAGCGCTCGGCGAGGTCAGGCTCTATCGCGTGCGGATGAGTGACCGGGAGGTCGCCTTTGCCGCCCCCGATTTTTTAGGCCTGCTGCGCCTTGTTGGAGCAAGGGCCGAAAACGGGCAAGTGCTGCGCAATCTGTGTCTCGTGCCTTTCCCGTCCCTGAGGGCCTTTCTCGTGGCTCGGGCCAGCAATGCCCTGTTGGACGGAGCGCGCCAGACGTTGGCTCGCTACTGGCCGCATGCCGCTGCCCAACTCGAACTGACGGCTCCAGTCCGCATGGGCTTTGTTCTCGCGTTGTTCGTGCTGGCCACGCTCATTGTTCTCGCACCCCTCAGCGGGCAGGGTTGGTTGGCGCCACTCTGGATCGGGCTTGTGCTGTTGCCGACGCTCCTCCGTCTCTGTGCCCTCGCGGTTCCACCCGAACCTCACCTTTCGGGCGACATCAGCACCATCGAAAGGGAGACGCTCCCGGTCTATTCAGTCCTTGTACCCTTGCGGGATGAGGTGGAGGTGGTCGAGCAACTATGTTCGGCTCTTGGCCAGATCGATTATCCGTCAGAAAAGCTCGACGTGATCTTCGTGGTTGAGACCCGTTCGCCGACGACCATTGCGGCGGTGCAACGGCATCTGCGGGACGCACGGTTTTCGATCGTGGAAGTGCCCGACGCGCTGCCGCGAACCAAGCCCAAAGCGCTGGACTTTGCTTTGCCGCTTTGCCGTGGCGAGTTCGTCGTGGTGTTCGATGCCGAGGACCGGCCGCAACCCGACCAGCTCTTGCGCATTGTCGACCAGTTCCGGCGCCAGCCCGACATCGCCTGCATCCAGGCTCGACTGGTCATCGACAATGGTCGCAGCGGCCCCATCCCGGCTCTGTTCGCCGGCGAGTACGCCGGTCTGTTTGCCGTGCTCTTGCCGGCGTTCACCCGATGGGGCGTGGTGACTCCGCTCGGCGGAACCTCAAATCATTTCAGGACGGCGACCCTTCGGCAACTGGGCGGCTGGGACGCCTTCAATGTCACCGAAGACGCTGACGCGGGCGTGCGGTTGGCGCGGCGCAAACTGGGATGCGCGACAAGCACGACCTGCACATATGAGGCGGCGCCCGTTCGTCTCGCCCCTTGGCTGGGGCAGCGCACCCGCTGGATGAAGGGGTGGATGCAAACCTATGTTGTGCACAACCGGCGGCCCGGCGTGTTGCTGGCTGACCTGGGGTGGCGCGGCGCTGCCGCCTTCCAGGTCATTCTGTTGAGCATGATGCTCTCGCCACTCCTGCATGTCGGCTTCCTGGTCGTCCTTGCCGGCATGGCTATTTTCGACCAATTGGCCTGGCCCAGGCTTGATCTGTGGCCGGTAGCCTGCGCAGTCGTTCTTGTCGTGGGACATGCCGTTGCCATCGCCACCAACCTGGTCGGCCTCGCCCGGACCGGCCAGTCCTACCTTCACTGGTGGCAGGCGCTCCTGCCCGTCTACTGGGCTATGATCGGCTTTGCGACGTTGATGGCCATGCGCGAATTTGCACTGCGGCCGTTCTACTGGTTCAAGACGCCGCATCCCGTTTCCACCAAACCGCAGGCCAATATCCTGCCTGCCACGCGGCCGGTCGAAACTCAGGATACCGGGAACAACGACCATTTAGTGGGTCGGAAGGCCAGTACCGACCCTTCGGCCGCGGAGTGATCGTGGGGCAGGTCGATCTCGACGCGGCCAGCCGACGGGCCGAGATCCAGTGTTACCCGGCGCGTGCCGCCCACCCGCCGGGTTGACATAACCGTCCCGGAAAAGGCCGCGGGACTGTCCAGCAGTTCCACATCATGAGGTCTGAAGAATAGCCGCTGTGGGCCGTTGATACCCTTCGCCAGTTCAAGCGAGCCGCCCGCCAGGTGGACCTTGCCGTGCTCCAGCATCACCGGCAACTCGGACGATTCGCCAACAAAGCCGAAGACGAAGGGCGAGGAGGGTGCGTCATAAATGGCGTCTGGCATGCCAACCTGCTCAAGGCGTCCCCGACGCAGCACACCGACTCTGTCGGCAAGGTCCAGGGCTTCTTCCTGGTCGTGTGTGACAAGGACGGTAGTGTGGCCGGTCCGGTCATGGATTTCCCGCAACCATCTGCGCAACTCGCGCCGCACCTGCGCATCCAAGGCGCCGAACGGTTCGTCTAGCAGCAGCACGGCCGGCTCGATGGCCAGTGCCCGCGCCAGGGCCACACGCTGCCGCTGCCCGCCCGAGAGCTGGTCGGGATAGCGCTGTTCGAGGCCCGAAAGCTGGACGAGGTCGAGCAGTTCCAAGGCCCGCAGCCGGATCGCGCTGGCCGGGGGGCGGGTGGTGCGCGGCCGAACCTGGAGACCGAAGGCCACGTTCTCGAGCACGGTCAGGTGCCGGAACAGCCCGTATTGCTGGAACACGAAGCCGATACTGCGCTCTTGCACTCTTCTGGCCGAAGCGTCTTTGTCGCCGAAGAGTATGCGGCCGGAGGTCGGTCTTTCCAGACCCGCGATGAGACGCAGGAGGGTCGTCTTGCCCGAGCCTGAGGGGCCCAGCAAAGCCATGAGCTCGCCCGAACGAATATCGAGCGACACATCTTGCAGCGCCGGATCCCGGTCGAAATCCTTGCGGACATTGTCAATCCGAACATCCATCTTGGTTCCGTGGGGTGCTGGAGCTCCGTTTTCGGTCCATTTTGGGTGCGATCACAAGGGCTTTGTCTATCCGGGATTGAAACTTTCCTCGGGACCGCGCCACGACGGCACAACGACCCTGCCGTTGCAAGTCATGCGGATCTGGCCCACCTTGACCTGACAACGCCGGGGAGGGCCGGCACTTCTTGGAGGACAATGCGTGCCAGCACAGATCCGGCATCGCTATATCGGCTTGGCGGTACTGACGCTGGCAGTTGTGTCGTGCATCGCGCTGGGCGCCTGGCGCGTGGTCTATCTGCGGGGCCTGGGCGATGTCGAGCGCCAGGTTCAGGACCGGCTCACTCTCAATCTTCGTGCCCTCGAGAGCGAGATCGAGCGCTTCCGTTATCTGCCGGGGGTTGTCGGAGAGGACGAACGGATAACCGCATTGCTACAGCTGCCTCTGCCGCAAACCATCGCCGCGGCCAACGCCTATCTCCAGACCGTCCGCTCCATGTCGGGCGTAGATGAGCTCTACGTTCTTGACCTCGAGGGCGAGACTCTCGGCGCCAGCAACTGGAACGAACCGGGCAGCTTTGTCGGCCACAATTACGCCTTCCGCCCCTATTTCGCCGACGCCATGGCCACCGGCTCCGGACGCTTCTACGCAGTGGGGGTCACGACCGGCAAGCCGGGCTACTTCCTTTCCAGTCGCATCGATATCGATGGCCGCCCCGTCGGCGTGGCAGTGGCCAAGGTCGATATGGCACCACTTGCCCAGACATGGGCCGCAGCCGGCGAGCGAAGCGCCATTGCGGATCGGGAGGGCGTCGTCTTCCTCTCTGGCGATCCCGCGTGGACCTACCGCCCGTTGGAGACTCTCTCCGAACAAACCATCGCACGCCTTGACGAACAGCGGCGCTATGATGGGGTAGACCTCGCCGCTGCCGCGCCTCTGGCACCCCGCTCCGGCCCCAATCGGTCACTCCTGGTGGTGGGGGAGGGGGAGCCGCACCTGCTCGGACTCCGCGCCGTCGAGCCAGACGGATGGCAACTACTCTCGGCGCTGCCGCTCGAACCGGTGGATCGGGAGGCACGTTTGGTCGGCGGGTTGGCGGCTCTGGTCGCCGTGCTGGCGCTCGGCGCCTGGCTGGTCTTCAACCAGCGCCGCCAGATCATTCGTTTCAAACTCGACCAGAATGCCGTGCTCGAGGAGCGTGTCGTCGAACGGACTCGGGAGCTGGCCCATGAAGTCGAAGAGCGGCGGCGAACCGAGGCGGAGCTGCGCGCCACGCAGGAAAATCTCATCCACGCCGCCAAGCTGGCCGCCCTTGGCCGCATGTCTGCCGCTATCGTGCACGAGGTCAGCCAGCCGCTCTCGGCGCTGGACAATACCCTGGCCGCCGCGGACCTGCATGCCCAGCGCGACGCGCCGGGCGAGGTGCGCCGGCTGCTCGAAGGCGGCCGCCACCTCCTCAAGCGCATGCAGCGCACCATCAAGCATTTGCGCAATTTCTCGTCGCGGCGAGATCCGGGGCCGCCCGAACCCGTCCAACTGCCTGGCGTCCTCGATGCCGCCATGGACATCCTGGCGCCCCAGGCCCGCGATGCCGGGGTCGTCGTCACCGCAGCCTGGGAGCCGGGACTGCCGGCAGTCTCCGGCAATTCCGTTCGGCTCGAACAGGTTTTCATCAATCTCATCCTCAATGCCATCGAGGCGACGGCGGCAGCCGGAAATGCCGCCGTCCGCCTGATCGTCCACAGCCAGGGCGAAGGGAGCGTCGTGGTCGAGATTTCCGATACCGGCGCCGGTATCCCTGAAACTGTTCGGGAACGGCTGTTCGAGCCGTTCTTCACCACTAAGTCCAAGGGAGAAAGCCTGGGGCTGGGCCTCTCCATCTCGCGCACCCTTCTCGAGGAATTTGGTGGCGCCCTGCAATTCGATCCAGGGTCGGATGGAGGCACGGTGGCGCGAGTCACCTTGCCGGTCTATCGCGCCGGTGCCGCAGCGGAACAGAAGCTGGAACAGGCATGACGCGGGGTAGGGTGCTGTTTATCGACGACGAGGTCGAGCTCTGCCGGGCTGCACAGGAGTGGCTGGGCGTCAGCGGCTTCTCGGTCACGACATCCTCGAACCCCGAAACCGCCATCGCCCAGACCGACCCTGATACCCTCGATTGCGTAGTGAGCGATGTGCGCATGCCCGGCCTCACCGGCATCGAAGTGCTCGATCACTTCCGTGCGGCGGCGCCCGAGCTGCCGGTCATCTTGCTCACCGGCCATGGCGACATTCCGCTGGCGGTCGAGGCCATGCGCGCCGGGGCCCACGATTTCCTCGAGAAGCCCTATGACGCCGAACTGCTGGTGGCAGTGCTGGATCGGGCTGTCGAGCGGCGCCGTCTGGGATTGGAGCTGACACGCCTGCGCCAGGCTGCGGGCAGTTCTGAGCTCGATGACCACCTTGTCGGCCTATCCGCCCCCATGGCCGCCCTGCGCCGGTCTATCCTGCAACTGGCTGACATTGACGTGGATATCCTGGTGACCGGGGAAACGGGTACCGGCAAGGAGGCCATTGCCCGCGCCCTCCACGATTTCGGCCATCGCGCCCAAGGACAGTTCGTAGCGATAAACTGTGCAGCCGTGCCCGAGACAGTCTTTGAAAGCTAGATGTTCGGCCACGCCAAGGGGGCCTTCACGGGTGCAGTCGGCGAGCGCATCGGCAAGCTCGAATATGCCAGGGGCGGCACAGTCTTCCTCGACGAAGTCGAATCCATGCCCCTTGGCCTCCAGGCGAAAATCCTGAGGGCTATTCAGGAACGGACCGTGGAGCCCCTGGGATCCAATGTGTCGCGACCCATCGATGTGGCTTCATCGCGGCGAGCAAGGTCGATCTCAAGGCAGAGAGTGACGCCGGCCGGTTCCGCACCGATCTCTATTTCCGCCTGGCCACTGTGGAACTGTCTGTGCCGCCACTGCGCGAGCGGCGCGAGGACGTTCCGCTGCTGTTAGATCTCTTCGCCGATCGGGCGGCCCGGCGGTTCGGTGTCGCGGTTCCCGCGCATGGTCTATCTGTGGATGCTCTCGGCTCGGACTGGCCCCGCAATGTGCGCGAACTCAAGGCTGCGGCCGAGCGCGCGGTACTCGGCATGGATCGAAAATGGACCGGGCAGGGTCCATCTCGGGAGAGCAGGGCGCTGCCCGACCGGGTCGCGGCCTATGAGGCCATGGTCATCGAGGAGGCCCTGCGTGATTGTGGTGGGTCTACCGCCAGGGCGGCCGAGATGCTTGGGCTGGCGCGGCGCACCCTCAACGAGAAGATCGCCCGTTATGGCCTGCGCGCCAATGTCGACGCTTGAAGTCGCGGCGAGCCGATATCCCCTGCCGATGCCGCCTGGGCCGAGGGCCGATGGACCTATGTGCCGCGGCTGCCGCCTGTTCCGGAAGTCATTCTGGCGGCCTCGGGGATGACACCCAGTCCCTGGCGCCTGTGCCTGCCGGACGGAGTCTGCCGCGATCTGGGCGCGCGCGCCAGGGAGATGAGCCGGATCTGGGCGGCCGAGACGTGTTCGCCGGCTGACGGCTGAGGCCGGAAACCCCAGCAAATGGAGCCGCTTGCGGACACTTATGCACATCGCTCGGTCGAGCCTCGAAAGAAATGTCATCTTTCTTTCATGAGGGGTGTTGACGCGGAAAAGGCCCTCCCATATAACGCCCCTCGTTGACGACGCGACGCGCTCCGGCGCCTCCCACTGATCGACGAATTCTCTTAGGGCAGAGGTGCTGCCGGGTAACCGGACGCGAAACTCTGTTCTCTAGTGGAATAATGAGAGCCCGGCTCTCACCGACGCTGTAGTCCTTGCGGACACTGGGTCAGCTCTTTGACATTGTGAAGAATTGAAGAAAGAGAGACGTGGACGGCGA
>CAMLKN010000024.1 GCA_946480655.1 uncultured Devosia sp.
GGCGGCATGGGGCTGACGCTCTTTGCCTTCTTCATGGCCGTGATGCGCCTGACTGCCGACCCCATAGTCTCCCGCTATGGGCCACGCAATGTCGCCATGGTCATGCTGAGCTTTGCGAGCCTCGGCGCGCTGCTGGTGGGGATTGCACCCCATCCTGTCCTCGCCCTTCTCGGCTTTGCGCTGATGGGGGCGGGCTGCTCGGCGGTCTATCCGCTGGCGGTTTCGGCGGCCGCGCAACGCACCGACCGGCCAGCCGCCGTCAATGTCGCGGCCCTGGGGCAGATCAGCTTCGTGGTCTTCTTCCTCGCCCCGCCGCTGCTCGGCTTCGTGGCCGAATTCGTCCACATCCGCGCCTCCTACCTCGTCTGCCTGCCGCTGCTGCTGGCCGGCCTCTGGGCCTCGAGCTTTGCCTTGGGCCAGAAAAAAGTGGAAGCTCCGCACGGACTGCCCGCTGAACCGCTCGGACCCAATGGCTGACCTGCCGCCCATCGTCGACCTGCGCCAATCGGCCACGGCGCTGCGCGTCCAGCGCGGGGTCATGCGCATGCTGCGCGAGCGGCACGACATGGCCTGCTATGCCGAAGTGCCCCTCAGCAATGGCCGCCGCGCCGATGTGCTGGCCGTGGGGCCCAAGGGCGAGATCTGGATCGTCGAGATCAAGTCGAGCCTCATCGATTTCCAGGTCGACCGCAAATGGCCCGAATACCGCGAGTTTTCCGACAAGTTCTTCTTTGCCAAGCCCCCCGAGCTCGATGGCGAAATCTTCCCGCAAAGCGAGGGCCTGATCGTCGCCGACGGCCATGACGGGGCCATCCTGCGCGACAGTCCCGAAACCCCCATGGCACCCGCCCGCCGCAAGGCGCTCATGCTCAAGCTTGCGCGCATGGGCGCCGACCGCATCCATGTCCTCATGGATCCGGGACCCCAATAACCACGGCCATTCATGTTCTCGACGCACTGGCGCATTGTCGCACTCTTCTTCACCCATGCGCTGGCCGCCGGCGCCATCCACACGCGCATCCCGGACCTGCAGGAGCTGATCGGCCTTTCCGAGGCGCAACTGGGGCTGGTGCTGATGGGCCAGCCTCTGGGCGCGCTTTCCATGTTCCTGTTCTCGAGCGCCATCATCGAACGCTTCGGCCCGCGACGGATGATCCTGTGGCTCCTGCCCGGCGTGGTGATCACGGCGGCCCTGGCGAGCGTGCTGCTGCATCCGCTGGCCCTGTTCGTGCTTCTGGCCTTCAACGGGATCGGATTCTCGCTCACCAATATTGCCATGAATGTCGAAGCAGACCGGGTCGAGGCGGCCAGCGGCGCGCGGGTGATGAATACCTGTCACGGCGCCTGGAGCCTGGGCTTCCTGTTGACCTCGCTGCTGGGTGCGACGCTGCGCGGCCTCGGCGTGTCGCCAGCCGTTCACCTCTGGGCCTTCGCCCCGCTGCTGATCGCCCTGATCCTCGTGGTCGTGCTGCCCATGCCCAACATGCCGGCGCGGCCGCATGCCGGCGGCAACACTCGAAAGCTTGCCTGGCCGAGCTGGGCGACGATGGGCCTCGTCGCTTTCGGTCTCGGTGCGGGCCTGACCGAGGGCGCTGCCCGTGCCTGGTCGATCATCTATCTGCGTGACAGCTTCGACGTCGCGCCATTCATCGAATCCCTGGCGCTGCCGGCGCTCCTGGCGGCCATGGCCGGCGGACGGCTGGTGGCCGATCGGTTCATCGACCGGTATGGTCCGGTGCGCGTGGCGCGCGGCCTCTCGGCCTTGGCCATTGGCGGCATGGTGGTGATCGTGATGGCCCCGGAGGCGTGGATAGCCCTTGTGGGCTTTCTGGCCGTCGGCATCGGCATCTGCGTGCTCTATCCCCTGATGCTGTCGGCCGCCGCCCGTCTCGGCGACCGCCCTTCCAGCCAGAATGTGGCTGCGACGACGCTGATCTTCCAGATGGTCAATCTGGGTGCGCCATTGTTCATCGGCGGCGTCGCGGAAGGGTTTGGCGTCCGCATGGCCTTTGCCATGCTGATCCCGCTGCTGATCCTGACCTTTGCCATGGCCGGGCGGCTTCGCCCTAAAGGTTAAAAACCCGGCCCGGCTTGAACTGGCCGAATTCGACTTGGCCGGTGGCCAGAACCTTGCCCTTGAAGCTGACCCAGCATTCGTCGAGCGAGACCGGCGCGCCGGCGCCGGTCAGAAGCACCGGATTGCCATGACCCACGGCGTTGGCCTGGCCCGCGTCGAGGCGGATTTCCGCGATTCCGGCAAGGCCTGCCGAGACCGGCTTGACGAGCGCATCGCGTGCCGCGCCCATTTCGGCCGCCTCAAGCTCCTCGAGCGTCACCGCGTCGGCATCGGTAAAGGGCCCGACGGCAGCACGATGGAGCTTGGTGACGTGGCCCACCGTGCCGAGCGCCTCGGCAATGTCGCGCGCCAGCGAGCGCACATAGGTCCCCTTGCCGCAGGTCACTTCCAGGACGCTTTCGTCGGCCCCGTGCGAGACGAGCTCGATGGCGTCGATGTCGATCGGGCGCGCCGCGAGTTCGACCGTCTCACCGGCCCGGGCCAGGTCATAGGCCCGTTCGCCATCCACCTTGATGGCTGAAAAGGCCGGGGGGCGCTGCAGGATCGTGCCGGTAAAGCGCGGCAGCACGGCTGCGAGCGCCGCGCCATCGGGGCGCACGTCGGAGGTCGCGATGACCTCGCCCTCGGTATCGTCGGTGCTCGTGGCCTTGCCCCAGCCAATGGCGAAGCGATAGACCTTGATCCCCTCCTGCACCTGCGGCACGGCCTTGGTGGCCTCGCCCAGGGCAATGGGCAGGATGCCGGTCGCCAGCGGGTCCAGCGTGCCGGCATGGCCGGCCTTGGCCGCATTCATGAGCCAGCGCACCTTGCCCACGGCCTGGGTGGAGGTGAAATCATAAGGCTTGTTGAGCACGATCCATCCGGAGATGGCGCGCTTGTTCGATCGCGGTTTGCTCAAGGTCAGTCTTCGTCGCTGTCGTCGGTGTCGTCGTCGAGATCGCGCCGCACGCGGTCGGAGCGCAGCAGCGCATCGATCCGGCCCGCTTCCTCAAATGTGTCGTCCACAAAGAAGCGGATCTCAGGGGCGAATTTGAGGTCGATCAACGGCGCGACACGGCCGCGGATGAACTTGCGGTGGCGGTTGAGCGCCGCCACGATCTCGTCGGCATGGGCGCCACCGAGCGGCATCACATAGGCATTGGCGATCTTGAGATCGGGCGTCATGCGCACTTCGGGCACGGTCACGACCGCGCCGGCAAGCGCCTCGTCTTCGATGTCACCGCGGGCAAACAGCGCCGCCAGGGCATGGCGCACCAGTTCCCCGACGCGCAGCATGCGCTGGCTCGGGCCAGCGGGCTTGTGGTCTTTCTTCATGGGCAAGCGGATTAGGCCCTCGCGGGTCCGCCGTCAATCCGCAGCGGTGAGACTGACCTCGGACTTGAGGCGCGCCATATAGGCTTCCACCACGTCGGCCGCTACCGGCCATGTGGCCGGATCGGTCGCGTCGAAGGCGTCGCCGCGCCATTCCTGATAGACCATGCCCACGCCCTTGGACGACTTGTAGAAGCCCATGACCATGACCTCGCCCTGGCCTTCGAAGGCGGTGAAGCCATCGAGGTAGGCGCCGCAGACATAGCCCACGGGCGGCAGGACATCTTCCTGGTCCGGCTCAAGCTGGAACAGCGCCACGGTTTCCGGATTGCAGGACTGCGCATAGACATTGATCACCACCGAACGGAAATCGGCCAGCGACATGCCCTGCTGGTTGGAAACGCGCGCGCCGTATAGCGTGGTCCAGAAGGCCTCGCCCTCGCCGCGCCGGTAGATTTCCAGATGCGCCTGGCCGCTTTCTTCGAGGAAGCGCGTGGAGACCAGGTCGGCCAGCTCGGCGTCGCTCGTTGCCTCCCGGGCCCAGTCCGGCACGGGCAGGGTCAGCTTCTGGTCCAGGGTTTCGAGCACAAGATGGCCGTCTGCCCTGGTAAAGGGCAGAGTTCCGCCCGCCTGTGCCCAGGCGGGGGAGGTCGCAATCGCCGTTACGGCCAAGAGGGCCAGCACGAACTTGTTCATGGTTACGGGGCTCTCCTGACGCCCGGCAGCAATAGTCGCGTCGGTGGCGCCAGCCCCCCACAGCCGCATCCACCGCCTGACGATTAGGGGCCAAGCCGGAACGGTGCAAGGGTGCTGCCGAAGGCGACGCCAAATCGCGATGGTGATGGGGAATTGGTGCAACACTGGCCCTGTCGCCCGGCCCTAGCCTCGCGCGCTGCGCGGCAGCGGACTGTCCGGCAGCAACCGGTGCGGCGGCTGATGGCCATCCATGAAGGCCCGGATATTGACGATCACGGCTTCGCCCATTTCGACGCGCGCTTCCAGCGTGGCCGAGGCCATGTGGGCGGTCAGAACGACGCGATTGGCCTCCGCCAGGGCGAGCAGGCGCGGATTGATGCCATTGCGGTTTTCGAACACGTCGAGCGCCGCGCCCGCCAGCCGGCCGCTTTCCAGCCGCTCGATCAGCGCTGCTTCGTCGAGCAGTTCGGGGCGGCTGACATTGACCACATAGGCGCCCGGCTTCATCGCATCGAGGCGTGCCGCCGAAAGGATGTGATGGGTGTCGCGGGTCAGCGGCGTGTGCAGCGAGACAATGTCGACTTCCGCCAGCATGGCATCGAGGCTGTCCCAGTAATGCGCTTCGAGCGGGGTCTCGATGGCCGGCGGCCGGCGATTGCGCGAAAAATAGTGGATCGAAAGGCCAAAGGCGCGGGCGCGCTGCGCCACGGCGGTGCCGATGCGACCCATGCCCACAATGCCCAAGGCCTTGCCCCGCAGCCTGTGCCCCAGCATCGAAGTCGGAGACCAGCCGACCCAGGCCCGGTCGCGCAGCAGCATCTGCGTGCCTTCGACGAGCCGCCGGGGCAGGGCCAGCATCAGCGCCGTGGCCATGTCAGCCGTGTCCTCGGTCAGAACAGAAGGGGTGTTGGTGACGGTCAGGCCCGCCGCCCATGCCGCTTCGAGGTCGATATTGTCCACGCCATTGCCGAACTGGGCGATGAGCCGCACACTGGGGGGCAGGCGCGCGATCAGGCCCGCGTCGATCCGGTCGGTGATGGTCGAGACCAGCACATCCTTGCCGGCAAGGCCGGCCAGGATGTCCTCACTGGTCAGGGCCACATCGGCCTCGTTGACATCGGTGTCGAACAGGGTTGCCATGCGCGCTTCGATGCTTGCCGGCAGGCGCCTGGTGACCAGAATCTGAGGTTTCTGCGGTGTCATGCGTACCGAAAACAAGGCCGGGCCAGCCCGGCGCATCTGCCGCCTTCAGCGACCATTAAGGATCATGGGCTAGTGATAGGGCAAATCCAACCCGTCTGCAAAGTGATGTTATTCTTGCCTGTCCTTGCGGACCGTCTTCGCCTTTTTCTCCTGGTTTCAGCCGCGCTTCTTGCCGGCCTTCTGGCCCTGCCGCCGGCCCTGGCGCAGGACAATCCCAGCGGCCTCAAGCTGCCGCGATTCGTCACCACGCGCTCGCACCCGATCAATGTCCGCGTCGGCCCCGGCACGCGCTATGACATTGCCTGGAACTACACCGTCTCGGGCGTTCCGGTGGAGATCATCCAGGAATTCGATACCTGGCGTAAAATCCGTGATGTCGAGGGTGACGAGGGCTGGGTGCATCAGAGCCTGCTTTCGGGCAACCGCGCAGGTTATGCCACCCCGCTGGTTGCCAATGGCGAAGTCAGCATGCATGTGGACAAGTCCGAGGAGGCGGCCGTGCGCGCCCGCCTCGCGCCGGGCGTGCGCGTCTCGATCAGCGAATGCGACGGTGCCTGGTGCAATGTGTCGGCCAGCCAGCCGGGCGAGCGGCAGAACTATGCCGGCTGGGTGCGGCAGGAAGAGCTCTGGGGCGTCTATTCGGCCGAAGAGTTCGACTGAGCCGGTCGCCGCTCAGCCTGCCGCGGCCAGTTCCTCGATGGCATTGGCCCGCTGCCGGTCGCGCCGCGTCGTGTCGTCCTGCTTGGGGCAGGAGGCGCAATAGGTATCGGGGAAAGCCAAGTAATCGAGGCAGCAGCCCTTGCGGGCAATGATGGCGACCTGCCGGCCGTCATGCAGCTCCAGCGTCTCGAGCGCGCCATGTCCGGTGAGGCCCATGGCATCTAGCCAAAGTGCGCACATGCGATGCTGATCGGCCACGCTCAGCCCGGGCTGGAAATGCTTCAAGCGCACCATCAGGCCCAGCATGCGGTCGGTCAGCAAGCGCAGCGCCGGAACCCGCTTGAGCTTGGTGACGGTGTTGATCTCGGCCAGCACCGCATCGGCCATTGTCCGCAAATCCTTGCCGGCCCGGGCGATGAGCGTTTCGAGGTCCCCCTCCACCATCGGGCCGGGCCCGAGGCGGTAGCCGTCGACATCGAGGTTCTGCCGGGCCTGCGACAGCCTGGGGATGGCCGGCAGGGCACCGAACAGGTGCACGGCGATGACCGCCAGATAGGCCGGCTGCCACATCAGGTTGGTCCAGAGCCGCACCGCGTAGAAGGGCTGCCCGGCCTGCGGATAGCTCGCTTCGAGGCGGCCATAGAGCGTCCTCAAAAAATCCGAATTGTCCTGGCCCAGCGTGTACCAGCCGGGCAGGTGGCCGCCGGGCGCGCCCTTGAGGAACCCAGTCGCCGAGGCGCCGAGCGCGATGAACCGCGTCAGGGCGGCATCGTCGGCACTGGGGGCAAAGAGGTAATTTCTGGCGCTCAAGGGGTGGCTCGCTGAAGGCTCGTTCCTCCTATCCCGTTCAACCGGATAAATAAAGTCATATTTCTTTGGCTCCCCCGTCACCCTCGCAATAGTACCGATGCCTGGCTTTACCGGCTGATCTCTGCATGCCCCTCAGTCTCGGGTCACCAGATCATTCGTCGGGGACGCTCGAATGCGAAGGCATGTGATGCAACTATTGGCGCACCGGTCCGGCACCGCCGCCATCGAGTTTGCCATCCTCACGCCGGTCTACCTGCTGATGCTGACCGGCATGCTGGCCTATGGCCTGTATTTCGGTGCGGCTCATGCCCTGCAGCAATTGGCCGCCGATGCGGCCCGCACGGCCATAGCCGGGCGGGACGAGGCCGAGCGCAACCTGCTGGTGGCCGATTTTCTCTCCCGCAACGCGTCCGCCTATATGCTGATCGATCCGGCGCTTCTGGTGCACAGCATCGGGGACAGTCCGGCCGATCCGAATCAATACGAAGTGCGGCTCAGTTACGATGCGAGCCATCTGCCGATCTGGAACCTCTATCCACCCCTGCCGCTGCCCAGCGACACAATCGTCTATGGCGCGACGATCCGGCGGGGCGGCATATGAGCTGGTCCTGGCCGGAATTTCGCCGCGATGAGCGCGGCAATATGGCGATCCTGTTTGCCTTTGGCTTTACCGTTTCCGCCCTGGTGTCGGCAGTGGCGGTCGATGCAGCCGCGCTCTATCACGAGCGCCGGTTGCTGCAGGCGGGGGTGGACCTCGCGGCAATCTCGGCGGCGTCCGATCCCTCGCGCGCCGTCGAGATCGCCCAGTCTGTGCTGGTTGGGGCGCGGCTCCTTGCCCCAGCCAGCACCGATGGGCTGACCGTGACCACCGGCCGCTACGATCCCACCATCGCCGATATTGCCGGCCGCTTCATGCCGGGCCACACGCCCGCCAATGCCGTGTCGGTTCAAGTTGAACGCCCGGGAACGCTGCATTTTGCCGGCCATTTTGCGCCCGTACCGGTGATCGGTGCCGGCGGGGTTGCGGCCGTCACCCCGGAAGTCTCCTTCTCCCTGGGCTCGCGCCTTGCCAGCCTCAATGGAGGCATTGCCAATGCGGTCCTGTCCGATCTCCTGGGCACAACCATTTCCCTATCGGTCGCCGACTACACGGCCCTGGCATCAGCCCGGGTCAATGCTCTGGACTTCCTCGACGCGCTGGGCGAGCAACTGGCCGTAACCGCCGGCACCTATGATGACCTGCTGGCCCTGGAAGCCGATGCGGGCCAGATTGCCGCGGCCCTCGTCGACCTCACCGCAGGACCGGCGCGCACCGCCTTGCAGGCCATTGTCGGCGGCGGCGCGGGACATGCCGTGCCACTGTCCGATTTCCTGTCCCTGGGCCGGCTGGGTGGACTGCAAATGGGCAGCGGCGGCGTCGTGGACCTGTCCCTGTCTGCCCTCGAAATCCTCACCGCCGCTGCGGCCCTGGCCGATGGCGACAGGCAGGTTTCGGTCAATCTGGGCGCCGGGGTACCGGGCCTGGTTTCGCTTGGACTCGACCTCTCCATCGGCGAGCCCATGCAGGGGAGCGGCTGGTTCGCGATCGGACCGGCGGGCACCATTGTCCGAACGGCGCAGTTGCGCCTGCGCCTCAGGGCCCAATTGCTCGGCGGCCCGGTCCTGCTCGGCGCCGGCGTTGCGCTTCCCCTTTGGCTCGACATGGCGCATGCCGAAGCGCGGGTGGTCGCGGCCACGTGCCCATCACCGTCCGCGCCTCATGGCAGCGCCACCGTGGCCGTCCTGCCCGGCGTGGCCGAACTGGGTGTCGGCAATTGGACCGACCCGGCCTTTTACGATTTCGGCGCGACCCCACCACAGGCGCCGGCCCGCCTGGTCGACGCGCTGCTGTTGCGGATCACCGGCACGGCGCATGTCGAGATCGCCCAGACCGCGCCGGTCATGCTGGACTTCTCCTCGGCCGAGATCGCGGGAGGCGTGCTCAAGACCGCGCAGACCGAGACCCTGGCCGCCTCACTGGTCGGGACGCTGCTGGGCGATCTCGATCTTACCGTCAATGTCCTGGGCATAGGCCTCAACTCGCCTGCCGTCATCGCTCAGGCGCTGCGCGACCTGCTTGCGCCGCTCACCCCAACGCTCGACCTTGCCATTGCCGGAACGCTTGGAGCGCTGGGCCTGGGGGTCGGAGAAGCGGATGTGAGGGTCTATGGGGTGCGCTGCGACCATGCCGTGCTGGTCGGATAGGAGCGGGATAAAAAGTCCGACAAATGCATATCGGCCCCTTTCGACTCCGCACCATGACGGATATTCTGATGCACGTACATCTGGGAGGATCGCGCCAATGACTGGCAAGCGCCTCGGTATCGGCTTCATCGGTACCGGCAATATTTCATCGGCCTATCTGAAGGCCATCCTCGGCAAGGACGGCATGCCCGGTTTCGGCGTCCTCGACGTCAAGGGCCTCGCCGACATGAAGGCCGAGGCGGCCAGCGCCCGGGCCGCCGAATTCGGGCTCAAGGCGATGAGCGTGGAGGCGCTGCTGGCCGACCCGGAGATCGACCTCGTGGTCAATCTCACCATTCCGCGTGCCCATGTCGATGTGGGCCTCAAGTGCCTGGCCGCGGGCAAGCATGTCTATTCCGAAAAGCCGCTGGGCATCACCTATGCCGAAGGCCGGAAACTGCTCGATGCGGCCAATGCGGCGGGCCTGCGCATCGGCTCGGCGCCCGACACGTTCCTCGGTGGCGCCCATCAGCAGGCCCGCGCCGTGGTCGACAGCGGCGTTCTCGGGCAATTGGTGGGCGGCACCGCCTTCATGCAGTGCCCGGGCCACGAAAGCTGGCACCCCGACCCGGCCTTCTATTATGACCTGGGCGGTGGCCCCATGCTGGACATGGGCCCCTATTACATCACCGACCTGGTCAATCTGCTCGGCCCCGTGGCCCGCGTCTCGGCCATGTCGTCGCGCCTCCGGACCGAGCGCACCATCACGTCCGAGCCCAAGAAGGGCCAGGTCATGCCGGTGCATATCGACACCCATGTCACCGGGTCACTGGGCTTTGCCAATGGCGCGATCGTCCAGATCGCCATGAGCTTCGACGTTGCCGCGCACAAGCATGTTCCGCTCGAGCTTTACGGCACCGAACAGACCCTGATCGTGCCCGACCCCAACTTCTTCGGCGGCGAGGTCGAGCTGCGCAAGCGCGGTCGCGACGAGCCGTGGACCCCGGTCAAGGTCGAGGCGCCCTATGCCGACGGCAATTACCGCTCGCTCGGGGTCGCCGATATGGCTGCCGGCATTCTCGAGAACCGGCCGCATCGCGCCAATGGCGACCTGGCCCTGCATGTCCTCGAAGTGATGGAAGCCTTCGAACACGCCGCGCGCGAGGGCCGCACGATCGAGATCAAGACCCCGGTCACGCGTCCGGCGCCGCTGTCCGAGAGCCTCAAGGACGGCAGATTGGGCTGATCGGGAAATCCATCCACGCATACCGCAGTCCCCGGGCCTGACCCGGGGACCGTTCTTGCGAAGGCCAGCCCCCGCCCAGCCCTTGATGTCGTGTCAAGCTGGTGACAAAGCCGTCGCGCTTGACCATAGTGTGCCCGGTTTCAATAGCGGCAAGGGTGGCTGATGCCCGAAAAGGTCAATCTCAAAGCCTATTTCGAGCGAATCGGCTTTGCCGGTTCCATTGCCCCGACACTGGCGACGCTGGACCTGCTGCATGCCCTGCACCCCGCCACCATCCCGTTCGAAAACCTCTCGCCGCTGATGGGCGACCCGGTTGCGCTCGATCAGCCGAGTCTCGAAAGGAAGCTGCTGAGCGAGAGGCGCGGCGGCTATTGTTTCGAACATAATCTATTGTTCATGCGCATGCTCCAGGACCTCGACTTCGTCGTGCGCCCGCTGCTCGCACGCGTGGTCTGGACCAATCCAGACGGCGCCAACCGGCCACCCAGTCACCTGCTGCTGCTGGTCGAGGTCAATGG
This sequence comes from uncultured Devosia sp., assembly GCA_946480655.1. Next base: position 10,745 of record CAMLKN010000024.1, read on the forward strand.
CCAGAACCACATCGCCGATGTCGGCTTCGGGGGCCTGACCCTGACAACGCCCCTCCGGTTGAGGGCCGATGTGGAGCAATCGACGCCGCATGAAACCTTCCGCCTCACCGGTGGCGACCCGGACTGGACGCTCGAAGTCCAGATCGGGGAGGACTGGAAGCCGGTCTATATGTTTTCGCTCGATGCGGTGAGCCTGGAGGAGATCGAGCCGATCAACCTGGCGATCGCCACCGACCCGGCCTCGCCATTCACCCACGAGTTGCGCGTGGCCCTGGCACCGAGCGGCAAGCGCCTCAAGCTGCACAATACCAGCCTCACCATCCAACCGGTTGAGGGCGAGGCAGAAAAGCGCAACATCGGCACGATGGAAACGCTGCGCTCCGTGCTGACCACCGAGTTCGGACTGGTCCTACCCAGTGACAAGCGGCTGGAGCCGGCCCTGGCGCGCCTGCTGCCGCCGGCAGAAGCGCCCGCCGGGTAAGCGATGGCGCCGGTCCCCGTCCCTACGGACAAGCTCTTCGAGTTTGCCACTTTCGATGCCTTCTATGCCTGGCTGCGGGACAACCATGCCAGCGTTGACGAGGTCTGGATCCGCATCTTCAAGAAGAACGCGGGCAAGCCGACCATCACCCCGACAGAGGCAATCGACGCCGTGCTCTGCTGGGGCTGGATCGACGCCATCCGGAAGAGCTGGGACGAGGAATCCTATGTCCAGCGCTATTGCCCGCGCCGCCCAAAATCGGTGTGGAGCCAGGTCAATCGCGACAATGTCGCGCGCCTTGTCGAGCAGGGCCTGATGACCGAGCATGGCTTCGTTCACGTCGAGGCCGCAAAGGCGGACGGGCGGTGGGAAGCGGCCTACAAGACGACGCAGGAGCCGCCCGCCGACCTGCTGGCCGCCATTGCCGCCGACCCGGCGGCGCAGCGGACCTATGAGGGGCTTTCCGCGCAGAACCGCTTCGCCCTGACCTTTCGCACCCTTTCGCTCAAGACCGAGGCGGGGCGGAAGAAGAGGATCGGCGAGTTCGTGGCCATGCTCGCGCGGGGCGAGACCATCTATCCGCAAAAGGCCAAGCCATGACGGAAGGTGCACACCAGGTCTGGGGCGTCTTCCTGCGCGGCATCAACCTGGGCAAGCGTCAGATGAAGATGGCTGAGCTCAAGACCTGCCTCGAAGCGGCCGGGTTCTCCAATGTGAAGACGGTGCTGGCGAGCGGCAATGTCCGCCTTTCTGGAGAGGGCATCGAGGCGGGCATCAAGGCGCGGATCGAAAAGGCCATCAAGGATCAGTTCGGCTTCGACGTCGGCGTCGTGCTGCGCTCGGGAGAGGAATTGGCCTCCATGCTGGCCGGGCACCCATTCAATGCTGTCGACCCCGAGGCCGACCTCGCCCGACACGTTCTGATGTTCGACCAAGACCTGCCAGGGGACATCAGCATCGAAAGCCGCCCGGGCGACACTGAAATCCTCCGGATCGATCGTCGCGACCTCTACATTGCTGCCTATCGCCAGCCCAATGGGCGCTATACAGAGCATGTGGAAGAGGTGCTCAAGCCGCTTTATCAAAGGCTGGGCAAGGGCAATCTCGACACGATGCGCAACTGGAATACGATCGAAAAGATTCTCAAATGATCACCGTCTTCGGCTCCACCAATCTCGACCAGATCGGCACCGTCTCCCGCCTGCCCAGGCCGGGCGAGACCGTCGCCGGCGGCACTTTTTCGATGGCTCCGGGCGGCAAGGGAGCCAACCAGGCGCTGGCGGCGCGGCGGGCCGGGGCCGAAGTGCGCCATGTCTCGGCGGCCGGCGACGATGCTTTTGCCGACCTGGCGCTGGACCTGCTCAAGACGGGCGGGGTCGATCTTTCGCACCTGCGCAAGGCGGAAGCCGCGACCGGCATTGCCATGATCTTCGTCGATGCGGCGGGCGAGAATGTCATCGCCATCCTGCCCGGCGCCAATGGCACGGTGAGTCCCGAGGATGCGACACGCGGGCTGGCCGATCTCAAGGCCGGCGATACCGTTCTGGTGCAGCAGGAAGTGCCGCAGGCCGCTACCCGCAAGGCGCTGGAAATCGCCCGTCAGAAGGGCGCGCGCTCCATACTCAATACAGCGCCCTTCCTGCCCGATACGGCCAAGCTGGCGCCCCTGGCCGACATTGTCGTGGCCAATGAAACCGAATTTTCCCTGCTCACCGGCCGGCCCATCGACCAGCTTGACGCGGCCATGCAGGATTGGGTCAACCAGACCGGCCGCACCATCGTGGTGACCCTGGGACCCGAGGGCGCCCGCGCCCGCACACCAGATGGCCCCATTGCCGTGCCCGCCCACAAGGTCAAGCCGGTCGATACCGTGGGCGCTGGCGACACGTTCTGCGGTTACCTCGCCGCCGGGCTCGATGCCGGCCACGATCTCAAGACAGCGCTCCGCCGCGCTGCCATTGCCGGGAGCCTTGCTTGCTTGAAGCCCGGCGCGCAGCCGGCCATCCCGATGAAGGCCGACGTGGACGCCATAGCCGGCTGAGGCCGGTGACTTTCCTGGCGCCATATCCTAGAGCGCTTTCAGCAAAAGTGGACACCACTTTTGCGGTTCGAAAGCGGGACAAATCAAAGAAGTAGAGCTCTCGTTCTGATTACATCAGAACGAGAAATGCTCTAGTCTCCCCTGGCATTTCCGGTGCCGGAGGAGACCGCCATGGCGCTGTTTCTCGCCACGCTCTTGATGAAGGGCGAAAACGTCACCCGCTTCCGCGCCCTGCCCAAGGCGGAGCAGGACGCGGTGGATGCCAAGGGCCTGCCCGAATGGGAGGCATGGGAAAAGCGCCATGCCGCCTCGATCATCAACAAGGGTGGCATGGTGGGCAAGACCACCCGCATCTCCCGCGACGGCACTATCGCGCCGGCCGTCAACGATTTTTGTGGCTATGTGATCGTCGAGGCGGAGACGGCCGAGGCGGCCGCCGCGCTCTTTGCCGACCACCCGCACATCACCACATTCCCTGGAGATGCGGTGGAAATCATGCCCTTTGTGGCTGGGCCCGAGCTTTAGGCCTCTGACGCGAAGGCGCCGGCCACGGCCTCGATGAAGGTCCGGACCCGACGCGGCACCAGATGCCGCGAGGGATGGACTGTATGGATGGGCAAGGTGGGTAGGGGCCAGTCGGGCAGCAGCGACAGCAGCCGGCCAGCGGCGATGTCGTCGTCGACGAGACTGGCCGGAAGATAGGCTAGGCCGGCGCCGTCAACGGCCAGAAGCCGCTGCGCTTCGCCGCTGTCGACCTCGATGGCACCCGATACATCCACCGTCACCCGCTGCCCCTCGGAATCGACAAAGATCCAGCGGTTGCGGGGCACGAGGTTGAGATTGATGATGCAGCGGTAGCGCGTGAGATCGGCCAGCTGCATCGGCGCGCCGTGCCGGGCGACAAAGTCCGGGGCACCGACCAGGGCAAAGCGATAGGTGCCGATCCGTCGCGCCACCAGCGAGGAGGCCGGCAATTCGCCCACCCGAATGGCCAGGTCAAAGCCCTCGGTGACGAGATCGACCCGTCTGTCCGAGAGGCTCATCTCGAAGACGACGCCGGGATGATCCTCGGTGAAGCGGGCGATGATCCCCGGCAGCCGGCGCGCGCCCAGCGTGGTTGGCGCCGTCAGGCGGATGCGGCCATTGAGGTCGCCCGTCTCCGCGCATTCGGACAGCGCCTCAGCGGCTTCCAGCACGGCTTCCGCCCGACCAAGGAACCGGCGCCCCTGCTCGGTCAACCGCTGGCTGCGCGTCGTGCGCTCGATCAGCTTGAGCTGGTACTGCGCTTCGAGGGCCTGGATGCGCCGCCCGACCATGGCCGGTGACAGGTTGAGCTGCCGCGCGGCATGGGCAAAGCTGCCCAGACGTGCCGCGGTGACGAAGGTGCGCAGGACCTCGATCTCGCTCATCCGATACTCATCTGCAATTATGTTCCACACATTCATGCAATTCTGATGCGAAACTGCAAGGCGTATATCGGGGCTCAGCAAATGCTCAACAGGAGACCGACATGACCACCACCGCAATCATTGGCCTGGGCAAGATGGGCAAGGGCCTCGCCAAGCGCCTCGCCGGGAAGACCGACCTGATCCTGGCCAGTCGCGACAGTGCCGCCGCCGCCGCTTTCGCCGCCACCCTGCCGGCCGGCGTCACCGTGCTCGACCAAAACACCGCCATCGCCCGGGCCGATATCGTCGTGGTCGCCCTGCCCTATGCCGCCGCGCTGGATTTCGTGCGCAGCACCGACCTTTCCGGCAAGGTCGTGGTCGACATCAGCAATCCGCTCAAGCCCGATTTCTCGGGCCTCACCATCGGCCACACCACCTCTGCTGCAGAAGAGCTGCAGGCCGCTGCGGCTGGAGCCCAAGTCGTCAAAGCGTACAACACCATTTTTGCCAGCCTCTTCGAGCTGCCGGCCGACCAGACTGCGTCCATCCCGGTCTTCCTCGCCGGGAATGACGAGGCAGCCGTGAGTGCCGTCGAAAAGCTGGTCGAAGCTTCCGGATTTGCCGTCGAAAAGACCGGCGCACTCGACGGCGCCCGGCTGGTCGAACCGCTGGGCATGCTCAATATCCGGCTCGGCTTCCATCTGGGCCGCGGCACCGCCATCGCCCCGGCCTGGGCCAACCTCGCAGCCTGAAGCGTACCTACTGAACAAGAAGGCGGGTCAGCAGGCCCGCCCTCTTTCCCTGACGTCCAGTCGTGGTGCCCCGCCGCCTCACTCGGGAAGACGATCCACAGCCCCCATCATGCCCCGCTGCCGCACCGCGGCCCGCCAAAGTTTCTTGCGCGCATCCGCCTGTTCCAGGTGCCCATACTTGCCGCCCGAGAATCTGGGCCAGTCCAGAGCCAACCCGGCACGGACCATCTCGGCGCCGAGATCGCGTCCATCCGGCAAGGAGCATTCGGCCACGAGGCGGTCATAGGACAATTCGGGCTTGATGCGGGCCGTCACGACCTGGTTCTTGCAGAGCTTGACCAGCGCCCATTTTGCCTGCTGACCATAGGGATGATCGAGTTCGGGCGCATCGATCCCGGCAATGCGGATCCGAACCTTGTCGATGATGATGGTATCGCCATCGACGACCCAGCATGGGCCGCGAAGGACCTTTTCCACCGGCTGCACGACCGATTGCGTGGTCTGCACGACGACGACGCGCATTTCGCGCGGCCTTGGCGGAGAATCCGGAATGCCTCGCCAGGGCTCGACGACCCTCGGAGGTCTGCGGGCGAAGAACAGACTGGCCAGTATCCGAAACAGACCCATGCACTCCCCCCGGATGCAAGTCGACCGCCCGGGAAACAATCCCGCATCAGCACATGTTAGTCGCGTCAGTGCTGGAAACAAAACGCAGCGCGATCCTGACGGTTAATCAAGAGCGCACTAAGAAAACAAAAAGCGGACCTTTCGGCCCGCTTCTTCAATTCCTCCAACAGTCCTGTCGCCTTACTTGGGCGCCAGGACCATGACCATCTGCCGGCCTTCGGAGCGCGGCTGGCTTTCGACCTTGGCGATGGCCTCGGTCTGGTCCT
>CAMLKN010000025.1 GCA_946480655.1 uncultured Devosia sp.
GCAGGCGCTGGTGGAACTGCCGCTGGTGATTTCGGACCATTGCGACTGGGGCGAACTCAATGCGTCCATTGTTGAAAGCGGGGCCGAGACCGTGTGGGTGACGCATGGGCGCGAGGATGCGCTGGTCTATTGGTGCCGGCAGCAAGGGCTCAAGGCCGAGCCGCTGGCGCTGCCGGGGCTCGATGACGATGGCGGGGAGGGCGGGGCATGAAGCGCTTCGCGGATCTGCTTGAACTGCTCGCCCTGACGCCGTCGCGCACCCGCAAGATTGCGGCGCTGGCGCAGTATTTTGCCGAGGTGCCGGACCCGGACCGGGGCCTGGCGCTGGCGGCGCTGACCGGGGAGATGGACATCCGCAACGTCAAGCCGGCGCTGCTGCGGGAGACCGTGCTGGCGGAGGTGGACCCGACGCTGTTTGCGCTGTCCTATGACTATGTCGGGGATCTGGGGGAGACGATTGCCCTCATCTGGCCGCATCGCGGCGAGGGGGAATTGCCCCGGCTGAGCGAGGTTGTTTCCCTGCTCAACCAGACCAGCAAAGCCGAACTGCCGCGCGTGATCGGGAACATGCTGACGCAGGCCGCGATCCATGAGCGCTGGGCGCTGGTGAAGCTGGCGACCGGAGCGCTACGCATTGGCGTATCGGCGCGGCTGGCCAAGACGGCGCTGGCGCAGATGAGCGGAGTGGACCTGCAGGCGATCGAGGAGGTCTGGCATGGGGTGAAGCCACCCTATGATGAACTCTTTGCGTGGCTGGAGGGCCGGGCCGAGCGGCCCGCCATCGACCACACGGCGCGGTTCCATCCGCTGATGCTGTCCAACCCGGTCGAGGACAGCGACTTCGACAAGCTCGACCCCAGGGACTTTGCGGCGGAGTGGAAGTGGGATGGTATTCGCGTGCAGCTCGTGCTGGGCCGCAATGGCGCATCGCTGTTTTCGCGCACCGGCGACGATATTGCCGCGAGTTTCCCCGATGTTGTCGAGGCGGCCATGGGCCACGCCGTGCTGGATGGGGAACTGCTGGTGGGCCACGATTTCGAGGCGCGCAGCTTCAACGATCTGCAGCAGCGGCTTAACCGGAAGGTGGCCCAAGGCAAGCAGATGGCGGACCTGCCCGGCTTCGTGCGGGTCTATGACATGCTGTTCGATGGCGACGAGGATATCCGCGCGCTGGGCTGGGAGGGCAGGCGGGCACGCTTGGAGGCCTGGTTCCAGAAGAATCCGCAGACGCGGCTGGATCTCTCGGAGGTCCTGCCGTTCACCGACTGGGACGATCTGGGGCGGCTCAGGCGCATGGGCGCCGAAAGCCATGGCCATGAAGGGGTGATGATCAAGCTGCGCTCCGCACCCTATGTGCCGGGGCGGCCCAAGGGGTTCTGGTTCAAGTGGAAGCGCGACCCCAATGTGGTGGATGCCGTGCTGATGTATGCCCAGCGCGGGCATGGCAAGCGGTCGTCCTTCTATTCGGACTATACGTTCGGCGTCTGGAAGGGGAACGAGATCGTCCCCATCGGCAAGGCCTATTTCGGCTTTACCGACGAGGAGCTGAAACAGCTCGACCGCTGGATCAGGGCCAATACGGTGGGCTCGTTCGGGCCGGTGCGCGAGGTGCGCAAGGAACTGGTGTTCGAAGTGGCCTTCGACTCGGCGCAGAAGAGCGGAAGACACAAATCGGGCGTGGCGCTGCGGTTTCCGCGCATCAACCGGATACGCTGGGACAAGCCGGCCAATGAGGCGGCACGGCTCGAGGACATGGATGCGTTTGTGGGGTAGGGGCTGTGAATGGGGGAAGATCGCGCACCCCCACCCTGCTCGATTCAACGGACTTAGCAAACGCTAAGTCCTATCTCGCTTCCCTCCCCACAAGGGGGAGGGTGGCTCCGGTGAACGGGGAGAGATTGATGTCATCGCGAAGCAATCATGCGCGGCTGGTGGCGCTGGAAAGGCAGATGGAAGCGGCGTCGGCCGATTTCGATTTCGAAAAGGCTGCGGCGCTGCGTGACGAGATTGCCCGGCTGCGGGGCGAATATGGCGAGGCGACCACGGTGGTGGACGAGAGCGGCGAGGCGGTGAAGGTCGTGGTGGGTCAGGCGCCGCCGGGCCAGATCGGGCTGGGGTCGAATGCACCGCTGCGCCAGCCGCCCAAGGGGTGGGTGAAGCCGAAGAAGCCGCCGTCGCTGACGAAAAATCACAAGGGGAGGGGAGAGCGGTAGGGGTGTGAAGCCTCGAAGGCCCCCTCACCCGGCGCTGCGCGCCGACCTCTCCCCCAAAGGGAGAGGTGAAGGCGGTTGCCGCTACCCGGCCTTCTGATGCAGCCGCTCCTCGGCCAGTTGCTTGATTTCGCGCAGTTCGCGAATGGTGGTTTCGAGGTCATCGCGCTGGCGTTCGAGCAGGGCGATGCGTTCGTCGACTTTGCCGGCCAGGAGGTTGACCTGCTGGGTGCGGTCGGCGTCATAGAGGCTGAGATAGTCCGAAATGTCCCTCAGGGTGAAGCCGAGACGCTTGCCCCTGAGGATGAGGATCAGCCGGGCACGGTCGCGCTTGCGGAAGATGCGGGTGGCGCCCAGCCGCTCGGGCGACAGCAGGCCCTTGGATTCATAGAACCGGATGGCCCGGGTGGAGATGCCGAACTCGCTGGCGAGGTCGGCAATCGAGAACAGGTCTTTGCTGTCGGCCACTGCCCGGGTCACTTCTTCCTCGCATGGGTCTGGGCATATTCCTCGCGCAACTCCTTCTTGGAGAGCTTGCCGATGAGGGTCTTGGGCAGGGCGTCCTTGAAGATGATGTGCTTGGGCATTTCGATCTTGTTGAGCGTTTCGGAGAGGAAGGCCTTGAGTTCGGCTTCGGTCACCGAATGGCCCGCCTTGAGCTTGATGTAGGCCACCGGCGCCTCGCCGCGATATTCGTCGGGCACGCCAATGACATTCACCTCCTCGACGGCCTCGTGGGTCATGGCCGCTTCCTCGATGGTGCGGGGATAGACGTTGAAGCCCGAGCAGATGATGAGATCCTTGATGCGGTCGACGAGGAAGACGTAGCCGTCCTCATCCATATGCCCGACATCGCCGGTGCGCAGCCAGCCATCCATGAAGGCGTCCCTGCTGGCCTCGGGATTGTTGTAATAGCCGGCCATGACCTGTGGGCCCTTGACCTGCAGCTCGCCATTCTCGCCGATGCCGACGACCTTGCCCGAATCCACGTCGACAAAACGGATGTCGGTGCCCGGCAGCGGCAGACCGATGGACATGGGCTTTGAGGGCACGCGCAGGGCGGCGCAGCAGACCACGGGCGATGCCTCGGTCAGGCCATAGCCCTCGGCCAAGAGGGCCTTGGATTTCGTGGAAAAGGCATGGCGCACTTCATCGGGCAGGGCGGCGCCGCCGGAAATGGCCACTTCAAGCGAAGCCAGTTCGGCCTGCCCGACATTGTCGGCACGGGCGAGGGCATTGAGCAGGGTGGGCACGGCGGGCAGGACATTGGCCTTGGTGCGCGCAAAGATGCCGAGGAGCGCCTTCAATTCGAAGCGCGGCAGCATGATGACCGGCGTGCCGTTGCAGAGCGGCACGTTCATGCAAACGGTCATGGCGAAGATGTGGAAGAAGGGCAGGACGGCGATGACCTTGGTGGGCGGATAGAAGAGGCCGCATCCCCATTTGTCGATCTGGCTCATATTGGCCGCGATATTGGCATGGGTGAGCAGGGCACCCTTGGGAATGCCGGTCGTGCCGCCGGTATATTGCTGGACCGCGATGTCCTTGGCGGGGTCGATGGTCACCGGCGAGGGCGCGTCCCTGCGGGCCAGGAGCGCCTCGAAGGATGTGAGGGCACTGGCATGCGGCGACTGACTGGTTTTCGCCAGGTCCTTGCGCTTGACCACCGAGAAGAGGACTTTCTTGACCAGCGGCAGGGCATTGGGAAAGTGCGCGACGATCAGCTTCTTGACGTGGCCGGCCTCGAGCAGCGCCTCGCCCTTCTCGAAGATCTGCTGCAGGTCCAGCGTCACCATGATATCGGCGCCGGCATTGGCGGTGATGTGCCCGAGTTCGGCGACGGTATAGAGCGGGTTGCAGTTGACCACGGTGCCGCCCGCGCGGAGTACGCCGTAATAGGCAATGGGATAAAAGGGCGTGTTGGGCAGCATCAGCGCGACGCGCGTGCCCTTGGTCACGCCGAACTGGCTTTGCAGGGCGCCGGCAAAGGCGACGATCTTCTCGGCCAGTTCACCAAAAGTGGTGGTGCCGCCAAGGAAGTCGAGGGCCACGGCGCCGGGATTCTTGGCGCAGGCGGCCAGAACCTGCTCATGGACGGGGGTGGTGTCGATCACATCGTCCCAGATGATTCCATCCGGGTAGCTGGCAATCCACGGGCGCAGGGCGGTTGTCGTGGCAGGCTGTTCCATTGCGTTCTCCTCCAATTGCCCCAGTGAGCAAGCGGTTTCCCGTCGTGTTCCAGGAAGGGGGCCGGTTTTGGCCGACGCTCTCCGGCGTCTGTCACCCTCATGGAACATGCAAATTATTCCACGGGTTTACGTTAGCGTCAATTCGCTGCCGGTGGGGCAACGGAGGGACGTGCGTCGCGCCGAAACGGCATGGTGTACTGCCGACCTATTGGGCGATCACTTGACGTATACGTAAACTTGGGTAAACTCGCCTCTACACAAGCCCCGCCCCCGCGCTATGGTGCGGGCAAGCAAGGGGAGGCCGGATCGATTCTCAAGTCGATACCGGTCCGACATTTGAGGAATGGCGGGCACGAGGCCCCTTTTGCGGGCCGTGCCCTGTCCAAGGAGGATGAGGGGCATGACCCTTTTGCTGGTTGCGATCAGTCTTGTTGTCTTTGCCGCGCTGGCCATGCGCGAAAGCCCGATCTGGCAGTGGGGCGCAGCGTTCGTTGCCATCGGGCTTCTGTCCGGGCTCGACTTCACCCAGGCCGGCGCCACCTATGGGCTGGGTTGGTTCAACTGGGTTCTGGTGGTCTTCGGTGTCCTGCTGCTGATCCTCTCGGTCAAGCCAATCCGCATGACGGCGCTGACCACGCCGGTCTATGGCGCGGTCAAGTCCATCCTCCCCAAGGTGAGCCGCACCGAGCAGGAAGCGCTCGATGCCGGTACCGTGGGCTGGGACGCGGAGCTGTTTTCCGGCCGCCCGGACTGGGACAAGCTGACCAAGATCCGTCCCCTCACCCTGACACCCGAAGAGCAAGCCTTCCTCGATGGCCCGGCCGAGATCGCGGCCAAGATGATCGACGACTGGGACATCCGTCACAACCGCGCCGACCTCTCGCCCGAGCTCTGGGAATTCCTCAAGTCCAAGGGGTTCCTGGGCATGCTGATTGCCAAGGAGCACGGTGGTCTCGGCTTTTCGGCCCAGGCGCAGTCGATGATCGTTTCCAAGATCGCCAGCCGCTCGGTCGCGGCCGGTATCACCGTCATGGTGCCCAATTCGCTCGGGCCCGGCGAGTTGCTCGAAAAGTATGGCACGCCGGCGCAGAAGGAGAAGTATCTCCATCGCCTCGCCGATGGCCGCGAAGTGCCGTGTTTTGCCCTGACCGGGGTACATTCGGGTTCGGATGCGGGCGGCATGCGCGATATCGGCATTGTCACCAAGGGCATGCATAACGGGCAGGAAGTGCTCGGCGTGCGCCTCAGCTTCGACAAGCGCTACATCACGCTGGCGCCGGTAGCGACGCTGGTGGGCCTCGCCTTCATCCTCAAGGATCCGGACAATCTGCTCGGTCGCGGGCCGGAAATCGGCATCACCCTGGCGCTGATCCCGCATGACCACCCCGGCCTCGATATCGGCCGCCGCCATTATCCGGCGCGCCAGGCCTTCATGAATGGCCCGGTGCGCGGCAAGGACATGTTCATTCCCATGGACTTCCTCATCGGCGGCACCGACTATGCCGGGCAGGGCTGGCGCATGCTGATGGAGTGCCTCTCCACCGGCCGCGCCATTTCGCTGCCCGCCATCGGCACGACTTCGATCAAGCAGACCCTGCGCGCCACATCCGCTTATGCCCGCGTGCGCCGCCAGTTCGGCATTCCGGTGGGCATCATGGAAGGCGTTGCCGAGCCGCTCGGCGAGATGGTCAAGCGCGCCTATATGTTCGAGGCGACGCGCCGGCTGACGGCGTCCATGGTCGACGAGGGCCAGCGCCCCGCCGTCATCGCGGGCCTTCTCAAATACACCACGACCGAAGCCATGCGCGACAGCATGGATGATGCCTTCGACATCCAGGGCGGCCGTGCCATCCAGGACGGGCCGGGCAATTATCTGTTCGGCGCCTACCAGTCCATGCCGGTGGCCATCACGGTCGAGGGTGCCAATATCCTCACCCGCACGCTGATGACCTTTGCCCAGGGCGTGCTGCGCGCGCATCCCTATCTGCTCAAGGAAATCCAGGCGGCGCAGAACAAGGATCGCAAGGCCGGGCTCGAGGCGTTCGATGCGGCTTTTGGCGGGCACACCAAGTTCATGCTGCGCAATATCGTGGCCAGCTTCCTGCACGGGCTCAGCAATGGCGCCTTCGCGTCCTCGCCCAATGAAGGCTCGATGGCCAAGTGGTACCGGCGCCTGCACCGCTATTCGCAGGATTTTGCGCTGGTGGCCGACTGGACCACGGTGGTGCTGGGCGGAGCGCTCAAGCGCAAGCAGAAGCTTTCGGGGCGCATGGCCGATATCCTGGGTGATCTCTACCTGATGTCGGCCACGCTCAAGCGCTTCGAGGAAGAGGGCTCGATTGCCGAGGACAAGGAATTGGTGGAAGCGATTCTTGCGGATCGCGTCGCCTCCATGGAAGCGACCTTTGCCGAAGTCTTTGCCAATTTCCCCAACCCGGCCTTTGCCTGGGCCATGCGGGTGCTGTGCTTCCCGCTCGGGCGCCATGCCAAGCCGGCTTCCGATCGCGTCAACTATCGCTTCGTGCGCGCGGTGCTGCGGCCCGGCGCCTTTCGCGACCGCCTGACCACGGGCGTCTATGTGTCCATGGACCCAAATGACGTCACCGGCGTTCTGGAAGACGCCTTCATCAAGGTGACCGAGGCCGAGGATATCGAAGCCAAGTTCGTCAAGGCCTCGCGCAAGGGGATCATCGAGCGGCGGCTCGATCGCGATGCCATTGCCGATGCGGTGGCAGCGGGCGTGCTCAACGACAACGAGGCGGGCATCATGCGCGCGGCCGACGAGGCCACCAACCGGGCCGTCCACGTCGATGATTTCGAGATGGACGTGCTCAAGCCGACCGATGAGCGGGCTGCAGCCGAATAGCGGCCAAGATCCCGGTGCCGTCCTCGGGCTCGACCCGAGGACCACTGGAAACAAATGAGATGTTGCGAGTGGCCCTCGGGTCAGGCCCGAGGGCGGTGCGGTGGGTGCAATGGCACCCGATGAACAACAGCGGCGCAAAGCCGGGAATGAGGAAACCATGATCGCCCCACAGGCAACCGAGACCAAGCACTGGAGCTTCCACACCGATCTCGAAAAGATCGGCTGGCTGACGATCAATACGCCGGGCGCCTCGGTCAACACGCTGAGCCGCGAAGCCATCATGGAGCTCGAAACGCTGGTGGCGCGGTTCGAGGACCTGGCCAGTTCCGGGGAACTGGCGGGCGTCGTGATCCTCTCGGGCAAGGATTCCGGCTTCATCGCCGGGGCCGACGTGTCCGAATTTGACGCCATGAGCGACTTTTCGGTCCTGCCGGAGGCGCTGCGGCGGACCCATGCGCTGTTCGCGCGCATCGAGGCGCTCAAGGTGCCGGTCGTGGCGGGCATCCATGGCTTCTGTCTCGGCGGTGGGCTGGAACTGGCCTTGGCCTGCCACTATCGCATTGCCGTCAATGACGAAAAGACCAAGATCGGCTTCCCGGAAGTCAATCTGGGCATCTTTCCCGGCTTTGGCGGCACCGGCCGCTCGATCCGCCAGGCAGGGCCGGTCGACGCCATGCAGATCATGCTGACGGGCAAGGTGCTCAAGGCCGGGGCGGCGCGCGGCCTCAACCTTGTCGACAAGCTGGTGCGTCATCGCGACATGCTGCGCTGGGAGGGCCGCAAGGCGGTGCTGGCCAGGAAGAAATCCAGCGAAGCACCGGCAATGAAGAAGGCGGCGGCGCTGCCGCTGGTGCGCGAAGCCATTGCCAACCAGATGCGCAAGCAGGTGGGCAAGAAGGCCCGCAAGGAACACTATCCGGCGCCCTATGCGCTGATCGACCTCTTCGAGAAGCACGGCAATGACTGGCGGGCGATGATCCGCGGCGAGATCGACGGTTTCGTGCCGCTCATGGGTTCGCCAACGGCCACCAACCTCAGGCGCGTGTTCTTCCTTTCCGAAGGACTCAAGAAGCAGGGCCTCAAGGGCGCGAAGTTCTCGCGCGTGCATGTCATCGGTGCCGGTGTCATGGGCGGCGACATTGCCGCCTGGTGCGCCTATCGCGGCATGAGCGTCACCCTGCAGGATCTCGACATGGCGCGCATCCAGCCCGCCCTCGACCGCGCCAAGGGGCTGTTCAAGAAACGCTACAAGAAGAAGCGCGAAGTCGACGCGGCCATGCTGCGGCTCAACGCAGACCCCGCCGGTACGGGCGTTGCCCGCGCCGACGTGATCATCGAAGCGGTGGTGGAAAAGCTCGAGGTCAAGCAGGCGATCTTCAGCGGGATCGAGGGCAAGATGAAGCCGGGCGCCATCATGGCGACCAATACCTCGTCCATCGAACTCGAACGCATTGCCGAGGCCCTCAAGGACCCGGCGCGGCTCATTGGTCTCCACTTCTTCAATCCGGTGGCGCAGCTGCCGCTGGTGGAGGTGATCCGCTCCAGGTTCAACACCGATGAAGAGATCGGCAAGGGTGCCAGCTTCGCTCAGGCCATCGGCAAGTCGCCGGTGGTGGTGAAGTCCGCGCCGGGCTTCCTCGTCAACCGGGTGCTCATGCCCTACATGCTGGGCGCGGTGGAGCGGGTGGAAAAGGGCGAGAGCAAGGAATTGCTCGATGCTGCCGCCGTGGCCTTCGGCATGCCGATGGGGCCCATCGAGCTGATGGACACAGTCGGCCTCGATGTCGGCAAGTCGGTGGCGACCGAACTGGGCCATTCCGTGCCGGAAGGCAGCCAGTTCGCGCGGCTGATCGCGGAAGGCAAGCTCGGGCGCAAGACTGGCGAAGGCTTCTACAAGTGGGAGAAGGGCAAGGCCGTCAAGGGCGAGACGCCCCAGCATGCGGACCTGGCTGGGTTGGGCCGCGAGCTGGTCAAGCCGCTGGTCGACATGACCGAAGTGGTGGTGAGCGAAGGCGTTGTCGCCTCGCCGGAACTGGCCGATATCGGCGTCATCATGGGCACCGGATTTGCCCCCTTCCTCGGTGGGCCGATGAAGGCCCGTGCCGATGGCCGTGCGTAAGAGGAGAACAAGAACATGACCGAACTCAAGCGCGTTGCCATTGTCGGCTCGGCCCGCATTCCCTTCGCCCGCGGCGGCACGGCCTATGCGGATGAAACCAATCTCTCCATGCTCGGCACGGTGCTGGGCGGCCTGGCCGACAAGTTTGGCTTGAAAGGCGAGAAGGTGGATGAGGTGATCGCGGGCGCCGTGATCAACCACTCCCGCGACTTCAACCTCGCTCGCGAGGCCCTGCTCGATGCCGGCTTCTCGCCGCGTACGCCGGGCACGACCATGCAGATCGCCTGTGGCACAAGCTTGCAGGCGGCCCTGGTGCTGGCCGGCAAGATTGCCTCGGGCCAGATCGAGAGCGGCATTGCCGCCGGTTCAGACACGGTCTCCGACAGCCCCATCGTCTTCGGGCCGAAATTCCAGCACCGGCTGCTCGACGCCAATGCGGCCAAGACCACGGGCGACAAGGTCAAGGCCTTCACCAAGGGCTTTTCCTTCGGCGAACTGACCCCGGTGGCGCCCTCGGTCAACGAGCCGCGCACCGGGCTGTCCATGGGCCAGCATTGCGAATTGATGGCCAAGGAATGGGGCATAACCCGCGCCGAACAGGATGCCCTGGCCGTCGCCAGCCACCGCAATGCCGCGGCGGCCTATGACGAAGGCTTCCACGATGACCTCTTGGTGCAGTGCGCGGGCCTCGTGCGCGACAACAATGTCCGTGCCGATGCCAATATGGAAAAGATGGCGACGCTGAAACCGGCCTTCGACAAGACCTCGGGGCTCGGGACCCTGACGGCCGGCAATTCGACGCCATTGACCGATGGCGCCTCGGGTGTGCTGCTGGCGAGCGAGGAGTGGGCGAAAGCGCGCGGCCTGCCGATCCTGGCCTATCTCACCACGGGAAGGGTGGCGGGCAATGACTTTGCCCATGGCGAGGGCCTTCTCATGGCCCCGACTATTGCGGTCAGTGAAATGCTCGAAAAGGCTGGGCTCGGCTTTGCCGATATCGACTATTTCGAGCTGCACGAGGCCTTCGCGGCGCAGGTCCTGTGCACGCTCAAGGCCTGGAAGGACCCGGCCTATTGCAAGGACGTCCTGGGGCGCGACTCGGTGCTGGGCGAGGTCGATCCGGCCAAGATCAACGTCAAGGGGTCGAGCCTCGCCTATGGCCATCCCTTTGCCGCGACCGGCGCGCGCATCCTCGGGCTCACCGCCAAGCTCCTCAGCGGCCAGGCCAACAAGCGGGCGCTGATTTCGGTGTGCACGGCCGGTGGCATGGGCGTCGCGGCTCTGGTAGAAAGCGCTTGATGAGCGACAATGTCATAAAGTTTCGTCGACCCGAGAAGAAGCCGGAGCCCAAGAAGGAGCGGCAAAGGGGGGGCATGCCCCGCTGGCTGCCCTTCGTTGCGCTGTTCGCCCTGGCCCTCATCATCTTTTTTGTGCAACGCGGAATGAGCCCCGCCTAATCTTCCGTGCTGGAAGATTTAGGACGAGCTTGCGCCGTTGTATGGCAGTTTTGGCGAAGATTAGTATCTGAATCCACCATTTTGGATGGACCTAAAAATTCGTGCTCCGAAGCTCGCTTCGGAGAGGATGTCCACAATGGTACTTTCGATGACGTTTAGGTCAATCTTTCGCTTGTCAGTAGACGGAATTGCGTAATACCGTCCACCAATCTTGACCGGCGGGTAAAAACTACCGGCAATGAAAAGTGCTGCTCGGAATGAAGCAGCCAGTCAGAGAAACGCCGAGAATTCCACAAGGAGATGGGACGAGAATGAAACTGATGCAAACGCTGACTGCGGTAGCGACTGCAGGCCTGATGGCAACGCTGATGACCAGCGCCGCCTCGGCTGTGACGCTGAACGTGATGAACGGTTCCGAACCGGGCTCCATCGACCCGCATCAGGCTTCCGGCGACTGGGAAAACCGCATCATCGGCGACTATATCGAAGGCCTGATGACGGAAGACGCCAATGCCGAAGCCATTCCCGGCCAGGCCGAGAGCTACACCGTCTCCGAAGACGGCCTCGTCTACACCTTCACCCTGCGTGACGGTATCCAGTGGTCCGACGGCACCCCGGTGACCGCCGGCGACTTCGTCTTCGCCTTCCAGCGCCTGTTCGACCCCGCGACCGCCTCGGACTATGCGTACCTGCAGTATCCGATCAAGAACGGTTCCGAGATCGCCGACGGCAGCGTCACCGATTTCAACGAGCTGGGCGTCAAGGCCCTCGACGACAAGACCGTCGAAATCACCCTCGAAGGTCCGACCCCGTTCTTCCTGCAGGCGCTGACCCACTACACCGCCTATCCCGTGCCCAAGCATGTGATCGAAGAGCACGGCAACGACTGGACCCAGGTCGAGAACATCGTCTCGAACGGCCCCTATACGCCGGTCGAGTGGGTTCCGGGCAGCTACATCAAGTCGGTCAAGTCCGAGACCTACTGGGATGCCGCCAATGTCCAGATCGACGAAGTGAACTACTTCGTGCAGGACGACCTCGCAGCGGCGCTGTCGCGCTACCGCGCCGGTGAATATGACATCCTGACCGACATTCCGTCCGACCAGGCCCAGTGGATCAAGGAAAACCTGCCGGGCCAGGACTACTTCGCTCCGTTCCTCGGCATCTACTACTACGTGATCAACCAGGAAAAAGAGCCCTTCGACAATGCGGACGTCCGCAAGGCCCTGTCCATGTCGATCAACCGCGACGTGATCGGTCCGGACGTGCTCGGCACCGGCGAAGTGCCGGCCTATGGCTGGGTGCCGGAAGGTACTGCCAACTATGAAGGCGTCGAACCCTACAAGCCGGAATGGATCGGCCTTTCCTATGAAGAGCGCGTGGCGGAAGCCAAGGCGATCATGGAAGGCCTGGGCTACACTTCGTCCAGCCCCCTCGCTGTGCAGCTCAAGTACAACACCAACGACAACCACCAGCGCATCGCTGTCGCGATCTCGGCCATGTGGGAACAGATCGGTGTGAAGACCGAGCTCTTCAACTCGGAAACCGCCGTGCACTATGACAGCCTGCGCGCCGGCGACTTCGAGATCGGCCGTGCCGGCTGGCTGCTCGACTACTCGGATCCGTCCAACACGCTCGACCTGCTGCGCAGCGGCATCGAGCAGGAAGGCACGATGAACTGGGGCAATAACTACGGCCGCTATTCGAACGAAGAGTTCGACGCGCTGATGGACCAGGCCACGACCGAGCAGGACCTCGTGGCCCGCGCCGCGCTGCTTGGCCAGGCCGAAAAGATCGCGATGGACGAAACCGCTGCCTTCCCGATCTACTGGTACATTGCCCAGAACGTGGTCTCGCCGAAGGTGACCGGCTTCGTGAACAACGCGTCGGACATTCACCGCACGCGCTGGCTGACCAAGTCCGAGTAAACACGTAACGTCCCGCGGCGTCGCCCCTTGGGAGGGGCGGCGCTGCTTTTTTGTCCGCCCGATGGCGCCTGAAACAACGGCGCGGCGGACACCTGAAAGGTCCGGCTCATGTTTGGATATGTGACGCGGCGCGTGCTATCGGCCATTCCGATCGCACTGATTGCCGTTACAGCCTGTTTCTTCATCCTGCGGCTTGCGCCCGGCGGTCCCTTCGACGGTGAGCGCGCGCTCCCGCCCACGACGCTGGCCAACCTGCGGGCGCACTACAATCTCGACCTGCCACTGATCCAGCAGTACTTCATCTATGTGGGACGCTTGCTGCAGGGCGATTTCGGCCCGTCAATGGTCTACAACGACTTCACCGTCGCCCAGATGCTGTGGATCGGCCTGCCCTTCACGCTGATGCTGGGCTTCTCGGCTTTCATCATCGGCACGATCGTCGGCCTCATTGCCGGTGCCATCAGTGCGGTGAACCAGAACAAGCTGCCCGACTATGTGCTGGTCATGCTGGTCATGGTGGGCCTCGTGGTCCCCAACTTCCTGATGGCTGCTATCCTGCAGCTGGTCTTCGGCGTTTATCTCGACTGGGTGCCGGCCGGTGGCTGGCAGAACGGGTCGATCCCCCATCTCATCCTGCCCGTCCTGGTGCTGGTCCTGCCCCATGCCGGGCGCACGGCGCGGCTGATGCGCGGCTCGATGATCGAGGTCCTGGGCAGCAATTATGTCCGCACGGCCAAGGCCAAGGGCCTGGGCCAGCGCCTGATCCTGGCGCGCCACGCCATCAAGCCGGCGCTGCTGCCGGTCGTGTCCTATCTCGGACCCGGCCTCAGCTACCTGCTGACCGGGTCGCTGGTCGTCGAGCAGATCTTCGCGCTGCCCGGCATCGGCAAGTACTTCATCAGCGCCGCCCTCAACCGCGACTACGGGCTCGTGCTGGGCACTACCATTCTCTACATGTTCATCATCCTTCTGGTGAACCTCCTGGTCGACGTCATCTATGCCTGGCTCGACCCCAAGGTGAGGTACAAATAATGGCGGGACTGACTGGCAAGGACGCCATTCTCACCGACTATGCGCGCAAGCTGGAAGCCGAGGCGCCCAAGGGGCGTTCGCTCACCCAGGACGCGTTTCGCCGGCTCGTGCGCAACAAGGCGGCGCTCATCTCGATCGGCGTCGTGATCTTCATCGTGCTGTTTGCGTTCGTGGGCCCGTATCTGCTGCCCTGGACCTATGACAAGATCGACTGGTCCAATATCCGCAAGCCGCCCAATTTCGAGGCCGGGCACTATGCGGGCACCGACCAGAACGGCCGCGACATGCTGGCCCGCATCATGCAGGGCACGCAGATGAGCCTGGTGGTGGCGTTTGTCGCCACCATGGTTTCGGTGTTCATCGGCGTCTGCTACGGCGCCATTGCCGGCTATTTCGGTGGCCGGGTCGACGCGATCATGATGCGCTTCGTCGATATCATGTATGCGCTGCCCTATATCCTGTTCGTCATCATCCTGGTGGTGATCTTCGGGCGCAATCCGATCCTGCTGTTCGTCGGCATCGGTTGCCTCGAATGGCTCACCATGGCGCGCATCGTGCGGGGGCAGACGCTCTCGATCAAGGAGCGCGAATTCGTGGAAGCGGCACGGGCCAGCGGCGCCAAGCCCTGGACCATCATCTTCCGCCACATCGTGCCCAACCTCACCGGGCCGGTGGTGATCTACGCCACGCTGACCATTCCGGAAATCATCATCACCGAGAGCTTCCTGTCCTATCTTGGCCTGGGCGTGCAGGAGCCGCAGACCTCGCTCGGCACCCTGATTTCGCAGGGTTCGGAAGTCGCGGTGGCGCTGCCCTGGATGCTGCTGGCACCTGCCGTGGTTCTGGTCGCCATGCTGATGGCCTTTACCTATCTGGGCGACGGCCTGCGCGACGCGCTCGACCCCAAGGATCGCTGACATGACCGAACACGTACTTTCCATCCAGGACCTGTCGGTCACCTTCCAGCTGCATGACAGCCAGGTGCAGGCGGTGCGCGAGATGAATTTCGACCTCAGGGCCGGCGAGACGCTGGCCGTGGTGGGGGAATCGGGCTCGGGCAAGAGCCAGGCCTTTCTGGGAATAATGGGCCTGCTGGCCAAGAACGGCAAAGCCAGCGGCAAGGCGATGATGGGGGACATCAACCTCATCGGCATGCCGCCCGGCCAGCTCGACGCCTATCGCGGCAAGGACATCGCCATGATCTTCCAGGATCCGATGACCAGCCTCAATCCCACGCTCAAGGTCAAGACGCAGCTCAGCGAAGTGCTGGTCAAGCATCGCGGCTTCGACAAGGATGCGGCGACCAGGGCCGCGGTTGAAATGCTGGAGCGCGTCGGCATCCCCGAGCCGGTCAAGCGCGCCAATGCCTATCCGCATGAGCTTTCCGGCGGCATGCGCCAGCGCGTCATGATCGCCATGGCGCTGCTGTGCCAGCCCAAGATTCTGATCGCCGACGAGCCGACCACCGCGCTGGACGTGACCGTGCAGGCGCAGATGCTCGACCTGTTCAAGACGCTGACCGATGATTTTGGCACCTCGCTGGTGCTGATCACTCACGACCTGGGCGTGGTGGCCGGCGTCGCCGACCGCATGATGGTGATGTATGGCGGGCGCGCGGTGGAGAAGGGGTCTGTCGATGACCTGTTCTACGATCCGCGACACCCCTATACGCTGGGCCTGCTGCATTCGACGCCGCATATCGCCCATCGTGCCGCGCGGCTCGACCCGATCCAGGGCCTGCCGCCAAGCCTTGAACACCTGCCCAAGGGCTGCTCGTTCAATCCCCGCTGCGCCTTTGCCTTCGACCGGTGCCTGGCGGAACGGCCGCCGCTCGCCGATACCGGCAATGGCCGCGAGAAAGCCTGCTTCTACGAAGGCCCGATGGCCTATGGAAAGGTCGCCTGATGGACCAGACCCCGATCAACCTGCTCGAGATCAAGGATCTCAAGAAGACCTTTTCCATCACCGGAGGACTGTTCAGCCGGGCGCTGACGCTGACGGCGCTGGAGAACATCAATTTCAGCATCCGTCAGGGCGAGACGCTGGGCATTGTGGGGGAAAGCGGTTGCGGCAAGTCCACGCTCGGCCGCTGCATCCTGCAGCTGATTAGCCCCGATGAGGGCCAGGTACTCTGGCTGGGCCAGGACCTGACGCGCCTGCCGGCCGAGGAAATGCGCCGGCGCCGGGCCGACCTGCAGATCATTTTCCAGGACCCGCTGGCCTCGCTCAACCCCCGCATGACCGTGGGCGAGATCATCTCCGATCCGCTGCGCACGCTGCGGCCGGAAATGAGCAAGGAAGAGCGCCGCGCCCGGGTGCTCAGGACCATGGAGGCCGTGGGCCTGCTGCCCGAGATGATCAACCGCTATCCGCACGAATTTTCGGGCGGGCAGGCGC
>CAMLKN010000026.1 GCA_946480655.1 uncultured Devosia sp.
GCCAATGCCGCCGAGGCGCAGGGCTTTGCCAATATGCTCAACATGGCCACGGCCATGGCGGCGCTGGTGATCTTTGGCGTGCTGGTGGAGTATTTCGGCGCCTACGCCTTCTTCTACTCCACCCTTACCTGCCTTCTGGCCGTCGGCTGCGTGGTGCTGTCGCTCCGCCTCAGGCCACCCAAGGCGCTGGTCGGCTGAGTGGGCGGCTCAGAGCCGCCCCTCCATGGCCCGGTCGAAGATCTCAAGTGCGAGCGCCTTGGTCAATTCGACCGGATTGCCGCCTGCGGTGGGGTCAACAATGGCCATGTCGCCGATCAGGTCGCGCTTGCTGTCATCGACCTTGAAGTCCCTGAGCGTATGCGGCACGCCGAGGTCGGCCCGCAGCTTGATGACGGCGGCGAGGAAGGCGTCGAAGCTTGGTTCGAGACCCAGATAGGCCGCCAGGCGCTTGATGCGGTCTTCGATGGCGGGGCGGTTCACCACCAGCACATAGGGCATGAACACGGCATTGGTCATGCCGTGATGGGTGTCGTAATGCGCGCCGACGGGATGGCTCAGCGCATGGATGGCGCCGAGGCCCTTCTGGAAGGCGGCGGCGCCCATGGCGGCGGCGCTCATCATGTGGCCGCGCGCTTCGACATCACCAGGATTGGCGGCGACCTTGGGGAGGTTCTCGAAGACCAGGCGGATGCCTTCGACGGCAATGCCGTCGGCCAGCGGGTGGTAGCCGGGCGCACAATAGGCTTCGAGGCAATGGGCCAGCGCGTCCATGCCGGTGCCCACGGTGATGAAGCGGGGCATGCCGACGGTCAGTTCCGGATCGGCGATGACCAGTTTGGGCATCATCAGCGGATGGAAGATCACTTTCTTGGTGTGGGTCGTCTCGTCGGTGATGACGCCGGCGCGGCCCACTTCCGAACCGGTTCCGGCCGTGGTGGGCACCGCGACGATGGGGAAGATGCCCTTGGGATCGGCGCGGGTCCACCAGTCGCCGATATCCTCGAAATCCCACATCGGCCTTGTCTGGCCGGCCATGAAGGCGATGACCTTGGCGGTGTCGAGGCCCGAGCCGCCGCCAAAGGCGATGACGCCATCATAGCCGCCCTCGCGCAGGACCTTGATGCCGGCCTCGACATTGGCCGACACGGGGTTGGGCTTTACGTCGGAGAAGAGGCCTACATCGATACCCTGCGCCTTGAGGTCGGCCAGCACCTTCTGGGTGACGGGCAGGGCGGCGAGGCCGGCATCGGTCACCAGCAGGGGCTTGGTGATCCCAGCGGTCTTGAGCGCCTCCGGGAGTTCTGCAATGCGGCCGGCGCCGAACTTCACGGCGGTGGGGTAGTTCCAATTGGCTTTGATCATTCTTCTGGTCCTTAAACCCGCCGCAGGTGGAAGCTCTTGGGCTGGGTCAGATTGTGGTAGCCGATCTCGCTCAGGGCGCCGCCCTTGCCGGTGTCCTTGACGCCGGTCCAGACGAGTGCGGGATCGAGATAGTCGCAGCGATTGGCGAAGACTGTCCCTGTCTCGATCTCAGCGCCGATACGGGCCGCCGCGTCGATGTCTTCGGTCCAGATCGAGGCGGTGAGGCCGTAGGGGCTGTCATTCATAAGGGTCACGGCCTCGGCATCGTCGGCGACCTTCATGATGCCCACGACGGGGCCGAAGCTTTCTTCCCGCATCACGCTCATCTGGTGGTTGACGCCGGTCAGCACTTCGGGCGCGAGGTAGGGCGAACCGGCCTTGTCGCGGCTGTCCCTGGTGTTGAGATGCCGCGTCGCGCCGCCGCGAACGGCTTCTTCCGTCTGCTGGCGGACATGGTCGGCAAAGCTGCCGCGGGCCATGGGGCCGACGATTGTGTCGGGGTTGAGCGGGTCGCCCAGTGTCCAGCCCTTGGCCTGATCGAGGAAACGCTCGACGAAACCGTCATAGGCCGAGGCGTGCACATAGATGCGCTCGACGCCGCAGCAGGACTGGCCGGAATTGAAGAAGCTGCCATCCACGAGGTTTTCGGCGGCGAAGTCGAGATTGGCATCGGCGCGGACATAGGCCGGGTCCTTGCCGCCCAGCTCAAGACCCAGCGTGGCGAAGGTGCCGGCTGCGGCCTTCTCGATCCGGCGCCCGCCTTCCACCGAACCGGTGAAGCTGATGTGGTCGACTTCTCCGGAACCGACCAGCTTTTCAGTGTCTGCATGGCTGAGCACGAGGTTCTGGAACAGGCCCTCGGGGAGGTTGGCTGCCCGCGCCGCCGCAGCGAAACGCTCGCCGGCGAGCAGGGTCTGGCTCGCATGCTTGAGCATGACGGCATTGCCGGCAACGAGGGCGGGAATGATGCAGTTGGAGGCCGTGAGATAGGGGTAGTTCCATGGAGCGATGACCAGCACGAGGCCGAGCGGGTCGTGGGCAATGTAGCGCACAAACCCTTCCTTGTCGGGGCGCATGCTCGGCGCCAGCGTCGCTTCGGCAATGGAGAGCATATAGCGGCTGCGTTCCTCGACGCCGCGCTTTTCGGCACCGAAGCGGACCGGCCGGCCCATCTGCCAGGCGAGTTCGGGAACGATCTCGTCATTCATGGCGAGGAGGGCATCGACCATGCGGCCCACGGCGGTCATACGTTCGGCCACCGGTACCTGCCGCCAGGCCCGCTGGGCTGCCTTGGCCCGTGTCACGGCGGCCGCAATGGCTACACCGTCCAGGGTCTGGCGGGTGGCAAAGATGCTGCCGTCGACCGGCGAAATGATCTGGACCGTTTCGGTCATTTTTTTGTCCTTTTAGTCTTCGGCACCCGCCACACGCACCGCGCCGCCCTCGGGCTCGACCCGAGGGCCACTCTACGTTTGGCGCCAGCCTTGAACGGTCCTCGGGTCAAGCCCGAGGACGGCGAGGTTGGCGGGGAATCAGCTCCGTTCGAACCCCCGCTTGCGCTCCCAGTCGGTGACGCGGCGGTCATACTCGAACTGCTCCCATTCGGCGGTGTGGACATAGTGGTCCACCACGTCCTGGCCGAGGGCCTCCACCAGCATTTTCGACTTCCTGAGCGCAGCAGTCGCGTCCCGCAGGGTCTTGTGGACTTCGCGTAGCTTCTTGCCCGAATAGGCATCGCCGGAGAAGGCTGGCTCCAATGTGAGCTTGTCCTCGACCCCCTTGAGCCCGGCCGCCAGCAGGGCGGCGAAGGCCAGGTAGGGGTTGAGGTCGGCGCCACCGATGCGGCATTCGACGCGGATACCCTTGGTGTTCTCGCCGCAAAGGCGGAAGCCGGCGGTGCGGTTGTCGCTCGACCAGATGGCCTTGGTGGGCGCAAAGGTACC
The DNA here is from genome assembly GCA_946480655.1 of uncultured Devosia sp. Next base: position 3,306 of record CAMLKN010000026.1, read on the forward strand.
CACCTGGAAGCGCTTGTAGGAATTGATGTAGGGCGCGAGGAAATAGGTGATGTCTCCGGCGTAGGTGAGCAGGCCCGCCATGAAATGCTTCATGAGGTCCGACATGCCCAGCTTGTCCTTGTCGTCGACGAACTGGTTCTTGCCCTGCTTGGCCAGCGACATGTGGATATGAGCGGACGAGCCAGCGAGGTCATAGGCCCACTTGGCCATGAAGGTGACGGCCTTGCCCTGCCCATAGGCGATTTCCTTGGTGGCATTCTTGATGACCACGTGCCGGTCGGCCATGGTCAGCGCCTCGGCATAGCGGACGTTGATCTCCTCCTGGCCCGGCCCCCACTCGCCCTTGGAGTTTTCCACCGGGATGCCCGAGGCATTGAGGTGATTGCGCAGGGCGCGCATCACGCCCTCTTCCTTGGTGGTCTGGAAGATGTGGTAGTCCTCGATGTAGTAGCCGGCCGCGGTCAGGTTCTGGTAGCCCTTGTCATGGGCCGAGCGGAAACTCTCGTCGAAGAGGTAGAATTCGAGTTCGCTGGCAAAGTTTGCCGACAGCCCCATGGCCTCGAGCCGCGCCAGCTGCTTCTTCAAAATCGAGCGCGGCGCATGCGGAATGGGCTCGTGATGATGGTGGTCGACGAGGTCGGCCAGCACGAGGGCCGTGCCCTCCAGCCAGGTGCATTTCATCAGCGTCGACAGGTCGGGCTTCATGACGAAGTCGCCATAGCCCTTGCTCCAGTTGGCGGCTTCGTAGCCGGGCACCGGCTCCATGTCGATGTCGTCGGCGAGCAGGTAGTTGCAGCCGTGGGTTTCGTCCATGGCGCCATCGAGGAAGAACTGCGCCAGGAAGCGCTTGCCGATGAGGCGCCCCTGCATGTCTGGAAAGGCAACCAGCACGGTATCGATGCGTCCCGCCGCAACATCGGCGCGCAGTGTGTCGAGCGAATAGCTCACGATAGGTCCCTCATTGTCTTTGTTCAGCCCGCCCCGGCATCGCCGGGACGGGGGAGGGCACCGCGTGTGGCGGCGCCCCGATGTGTCATGCCTTGGGCGCTACTGCTGCTGCCACGGCGGCGTCGCCCCGATGTTCGAGCGCGAACTCTTCCTCCGGCGAGAGGATGAGCTTGTTGCGGCCGACCAGGGCGAAGTAGATGATGCCCACTGCGCACCAGGCGATCACCCAGACGACACCGCGGGTGAAGTTCGGGTCCTGGAGCTGGTAGAACAGCGTGACTGCCGCGATGATGATGGTGATCACGGCGCCCGGAACGCCCAGCGGCGAACGGAACGGCCGCTCGATATTGGGCTGGTTGCGACGCAGCAGGATGAAGCTCAGGGCCTGCATGATGTAGCTCAGCATGGCGCCGAACACGGCCATGTTGAGCAGCACGGTGCCGATGAGATCGTCGCCAAGCTGGGTTTCCCCCGCGCCGCCGCCGCCATTGGCGAACCAGATGATCAGCATGACGGCGAGGCCCAGCAGTGCGCCCGAGATCATCGCCATATGCGGGGTCTTGTACTTTTCGTGGGTGATCGACAGCCCCGAGGGGAAGTAGCCGGCCCGGCTCAGCGAATAGACCTGGCGGCCCTGCGCATAGAGGATGGTGTGGAACGAGGCCACGAGACCGGTCAGGGCCACGAGGCCGAGAACCACAGCGCCCGCATCGCCATAGATGGCGCGGAAGCCATCGAGCAGCGGTTCGAGCGAGGAGCCCAGCGCAAAGCTGCCGATGCCGTTGACCGACGGGTTGAGCAGCACGATCATGAAGGCCGAAAGCACAAGCGTAGCAAAGCCGAGCAGGATGCCGCGCGGCAGGTCACGCTTGGGGTCGACCGATTCCTCGGCGGCCAGCGGCACCTGTTCGATGGCCAGGAACAGCCAGACGGCGAAGGGCAGGGTGGCCAGAACGCCCGAGAAGCCGAACGGGAAGAGCGGGCCATTGCCCTCGGGCAGTTCGGCTCCGTCGGACCCGATATTGAGCGCCCAGCGGCCGAAATCCATGTTCGGGATTGCCGAGATCCAGAACACGACCAGCACCGCCAGCGAAATCAGGGTGACGACCAGCGTCACCTTGTAGGAAAGCGCCACGCCGTAGATGTTTAGCGCGAGGAAGACTGCGTAGAACACGATCCAGAGGATCGGGTAGAGCGCGGTGTCCATGCCTGTGATCGAGCCGAAATAGCCCGAGATGAAGGTGACGATCACCGCCGGGGTGATCACATATTCCACATTTTCGAACAGGCCAGTGACGAAGCCGCCCCATGGCCCCATCGAGGTGCGGGCGAAGGAATAGGCGGCGCCTGTGTGCGGCAGCGCCGGGCTCATCTCGGCAATGGAGGACACGAGGCCCAGATACATGACTGCGATGATGGCGGCGGCCACCAGCATGCCGCCCCAGCCGCCGGTGGCGAAACCGAAATTCCAGCCCGAGAAATGGCCGGAGATCACGGCGCCGACGCCGAGTGCCCAAAGCGACCAGATGCCGGCATATCGCTGCAATCCGCGCTTTTCGAAATACGATTTATCTCGTGTCGCATAGGCGACACTCCCAACCTTCTTAGTCTCAGCCATCGTCCCGTCCCCTTGGTTGTGCTGAACCTGTGGCTCCCGCCTATCCCGTTTTGGCCTGACGCCGCGCCCCTCGCGCGGCAAGAAGGCTCCGGGCCAGGAGATCGGCCCAGCGGCCAACCCCCTCGGTCGAGAGTATTTCGTCGTTGCGGATTTCGATCATGGTGGCCTCGAGCCCACGGCCGTCGCCATGCTTTTCGAGCGTCAGCGTGACGCCGTTCAGCGCCGCATAGGGCTCGTTCCAGCCGATATTGAGCGTCGGGTCTGCCGCCGCGAGCGCATCGCGCAGGTCGGCGGTGAACCGCGTGTCGCGCCCGTGGATCAGGCCGATCGGCCACGGCCGTGCCTGACCGAGAAAGACCGGGGTGAACGAATGGACGCAGACGAGGATCGTCTCGCGCCGCGCGGAGGCGCGCGCCGTCAGCAGGCTGTCGATCGCGTCATGATATGGACGGTGATAGGCGTCGATGCGGAACTGCCGCTCTTGGGGCGGCAGGCCTTCATTGACCGCAATGCGGGTCGCCTCCGAGAGCGTCCAGATCAGGTCGCGGGCATTGAGATCCCGATTGGCGTCGATGACGAGGCGGGACACGGTCGAGTGCACCAGAGGTGCGTCGAGCAGCGCGCTCAAAGCCAGGCTGACATCGAGCGCGCCGGGGTCCCAGGCAATATGGCTCGCGCGCTCCGCTTCGGTCAGCCCCATATCGCCATACTGGCTCGGGATGCGGCGCGAGGCATGGTCGCAAACGAGCACGAAGGGCGAGCTACCTTCGGCATTGCTGACCAGGACCGGCTCTTGTTCCGTGCCGTTCATTTCCCTCTCGCCAGAGCGATTAACTTCTGTAACAGTAGTTCCACAATCTCAAATTCTGTCAATACTGAAACGTGAGGTTCATGGGTGGAGGGGAAAACCGTAGCGGCGCGGATCCATGATCTGCATGGGGAATTGACCGCAGCGGGCCGCAAGACGGCGCGGGGGCTCTTGGGGAATTATCCACTACTGGGGTTGGCCCCGGTGGCCGATTTCGCCTCGGGCGCCGGAGTGAGCGCGGCAACCGTGGTACGTTTCGTCGCCCAGTTGGGGTTCAAGTCCTATCCCGATTTCCAGCGCGCCCTTCGCGAGGAGCTCGAGGAGCGCTCCAAATCGCCGTTGCAGCGCCCCGCTCTGGCGCCGGCCGCCAGCGAAGGCGGCTTCCTGGCATCCTATCTCGAACAGGCTGCGCATCGCGCCAGCGAGACGGTCCAGTTCATCCCGAACTGGGAGTTTGAAGCGGTGTGCCACAAGCTGGCCGAGGGCAAGGGGCACTGTTTTCTCGCCGGCGGACGGTTCACCGATTTCCTCGCGGGCTATTTCGAGGCGCATCTGCGGGTGATCCGGCCTGGTGTCAGCCGCCTGGATGGACGCTCTGCCACGCGGGCCGACCAGATGATTGATGTGCGGCCGGGCGATATGGCAGTGCTGTTCGATGTCCGCCGCTATGACGATGCCCTGCTCGACACCGCTGCCGAACTGGCGCGGCGGAAGGCGCATATCGTGCTCATCACCGACGAATGGGTGAGTCCGGTCTCCCGCCATGCCCGCAATGTCCTGCCCTGCCGGACCGAGACCGGCCGCACCTGGGACGCGAACGGGGCTGTGCTGGCCGTGGTCGAAGCCTTGATCGCCCGGACGACGGAGCTGAGTTGGACCAGTGCCAGCAAGCGCATGGGCATGCTGGAGGGCAGGGGACAATAGTCGAGCCTGCCGAAGCGGCGTCATCGCCCATTCAGCAAAAAGGCCCCGGATCGCTCCGGGGCCCATTCAATCTCGTCTGGCCGATCAGTTCAGGCGGCCGCTCGCATGGGCGAGGGTCGTGTAAACCTTGCCGCGATCGCTGAGCAGGTATTCGCGGGTTTCGCCGGCCGGGTTGGGACCAGCGGCAGCGCGCTTCAGGAGCTGCTCGAACTCGCTCATATAGGCCTGGGCGGTGCGGGCGAAGTCGGGGTCGCGCTGGATGCGCTTGCGCACTTCGTCATAGGTGCCCTGGCCGGTCAGCGTGTAGATGCGGCGCGTGAAGACATTGCTCTCGCCAGACTGGTAGCGGGCCCAGGCTTCGCCGAGGGCCGCATCGTCGATGGAGCGGGCGATTTCCTCGCTGAGGCCTGAGAGCGGCTGCGGGGCAGGGCCGCCGGCCTGCTTGGCCGAGGCATTACGCAGCACGTCGCGCAGCCAGCCGCCACCTTCGGCCTCTGCCGGCTGGCGCGGCGCAGCGGCGGCGGGTGCCGGCGCGGGCGCAGGGGTCGGGGCAGGCTGCTCGATCACGGGTGCAGGGCGGATCGGATCGACAAGGGTCTGGCGCGGCTCGGGGCGCCAGGTCTCGCGCACTGGTTCAGGCCGGGCCTCCTGGCGCGGCGGCTGGTAGGCCGGCGGCTCGGAAGGACGCGAGGCGCGCTGGGGCGCCCGGCGATCGGTGAGATCGTGGCTGGCCGGCTGCGACCGCACAATGGCGTTGAGTTCGCTGAGGGCCTCGATCTGCTCGGCCACGACGCGACGCATGGCAGCGGCGCTGGCGCGGGTTTCCTCGGGCAGTTCGTTGACACCACGGGCCAGTTCGGCACGCGTAGCTTCGAGCTCGCCACCCACTTCGCGGGCGGTTTCGCGCATGGCGCGAGCCGTCTCGGCAAAGCGCTGGGTGGCTTCTTCGATGGCGCGCTGCATCTCCACCACCATGCGCTGCTGGGCTTCCTGCAGAACCTGGTTGGCGCGACGGCTTTCCGCGTCGGCGGTCTCGTGGAACTCACCGAGCTTGCCGGTGACTTCGCCCGTGGTTTCGTCCAGCGCACGGCGCAGCTGGCCGGTGTTGGAGGCAATGGCATTGCGGACCGAGCTGGTCGAATCCGCAATGGTGTCGGCCAGCGAGCTTGCGGTCGAGGTGAGGACATCGGTGACGCTGCCAGCGGTGGAGGACAGCACGTCGCTGACGCGGCTGGCATTGTCCTCGAGGGCGGCGTTGACCTGTTGGGACTGTTCCGACAGCGCCATGCGGACCTGGCTGGACGTCTGACTGAGGGCGGCCGCGGCAGCTTCGGCGGCGCGCTGCACCGCATTGTCCATCTGCGAGACATTGCTGCTGAGGGCCGTCGAGAAACGCTCATTGGTGGCATAGAGCGCGTCGTTGACGCTGTTGGCATTCTGTTCGAGTGCCTGAGTGACCGTCTGGGTGGTCTGGGCCAGGGCGTCGGTGACCGTATGGGTCGTGGCGTTGAGCGCCTCGTCCATGGCGCGGCGGGCGCCGATCAGGCGGCGTTCGGTATCGTTGACCGTGTCGGCAATGGACTGGGCGAAGAGGCGCATGCGGCCGTCGATATCGTCGGCGCGAGCGGCGAAACTCTGCGCCAGGGCGTCCATGGCGCCGCGGCGGTCTTCGAGGTTTTCCAGCGCGGTGGAGCTGCTGGCGTCCAGCGACTCGGCAGCCTGCCGGAGGCCGACGGCTTCGTCATCGAGGCGGCCGAGGATGGAGCCGAACTGCTCGACCATGGTGCGGATGGTGTTCTGCAGGGCGCCGACATGCTGGGTGACCATGACACCAGCCTGCTCGGTCTGGCCCATGGCTTCGCGCATGGTGTTGGAATAGTTCGCGGTCTGCTGGGCGACGCTGGTTTCCAGGCTCGCCAGGTTGGCGGTCGAGGCGTCGAGGACACGCTGCAGCAGCAGGTTCGAATCGTTGAGCTTGTTGAGGGCGCTGGTGACGTCGCTGAGAATGCGCGAGGTCGACACCGACATGATGGCTTCGGCCTCGCGGGCATTTTCGCCCAGGGCGTCGCGCAAAAGGTTGCCATGGCTGGCCAGGGCCGTCTGCAGTTCCGCCGACTTGCTGGTGACCAGTTCGGCGAACTGGCTCGTATGCTGTTCGACCGAGCGGTTGATGGTTTCGAGGCGGGTCTCGATGGCATCGGCGGCGTTGACGGCACGGACAGAAACGAGCTGGTCGATATTGGTGGCGGCCAGGCGGATCTGTTCGAGCGCGCTGCGCACCGCGCTGTCCATGCGGTTCGCCGTGTTCTCGACATCGGACGAGATGGCGGTGGTGGCCGCAGAGATGCGGGTGGCGATGGTTTCCTCGATCCGGTCGGCGCCGGCTTCGAGATCGGCCATGGACTGGGTGATCGAAGTATTGATCGAGGCATTGAGCGCGGCCAGGCGCTCGGCCGTGATATCGGCGCGGGCGGTGATGGCCTCGGGCAGGGTGCCCAGGCGCTGGTCGACCATGTCGGCAATGGCCTTGCGGGCCGAATTGACGCCGGTCTCGATGAGTTCGGCGGCCTGGCGGGCGCTTTCGCCCACGGTGGCGCTGGCACTTTCGATGCGGGCGGCAACGCCGGCCTCGGCATCGGAAATGCGGGCAATGGCGCTGTCGAGGCCCGCTCCGAGCGTCTCGTTGACTTCGCCGACCTTGCCTGCGACCCGGATCGACATGTCGTCGAGGCGGGTTTCCATGGTCGTGGTGACCTGGCGCAGCGAGCCTTCGATGCTTTCGCGTGCCTTGGCGCTGTGCTGGTCGAGCGTGTCGGCGAGTTCGCTCGTGTGCAGGCCGATGGTTTCGCCCATCGAGGCGGTGTGGGTCGCGAGCGTGTCGGAAAGCGCCTGGGTGCGGGCGGCGAGCGCGTCGGACAACTGCTGGTTGCGCAGGTTGATCGCCGAGGCCATTTCCTGGGTCCGCTCGTCGAGCTTGCCGACGAGTGCGCCCGTGTGTGCATCGAGCGTGGTGGCAAGGACGCCGGTCCGTTCATCGAGCTTGCTGACCAGGGTGCCGGTGCGCTCGTCGAGCTGGTTGGCAAAGTCGCCGGTGCGGGTTTCCAGTTCGAGCGAGAGCGCATTGGTGCGCTCGGATATCGTTTCGCCCAGAACCTGGGTTGTCCGGTTGAGGGTCTCTTCGAAGCGCTGGGTCTGGCCCGACAGGGTGTCGGCCATGCGCTGCGTGCGGCCGGCGATGGCCTGGTCGAAAGTCTGCGTACCGGTGGACAGCGTGTCGCCCAGTTCCTGGGAGCGCAGGCGAATGGCCTCGCCGAGCTGCGCGCCACGGCTGGTCAGGGTCTGCTCCAGTTCGCCGGTGCGGGCAGCGATGCTCTCGCTGACCTCGGCGGCGCGGCCAGTGAGGACGGCATCGAGTTCGCTGGTGCGCGCGGAAATGGCGTCACTGACCTCGATGGCGCGGCTCGACAGGACTTCGTCCAGCTTGCTGGTGCGGCTGTCGAGGGCTTCGGTCAGGATTTCGGCGTGACCGTCGAGGCTGTCGGAAATTTCCTGCGTACGGTTGGTCAACGTCTCGGTGATGGCCTTGGTCTTGGCGCCGATCACGTCGCTCATCTCGCGGGTGCGCTCGGCCACGATATCGTTGAAGCGGCCCGATTCTTCGTTGAGGGCCATTTCCAGAACGTTGGCGCGGGCGGCAAAGCTGACGCCCTGCTTGTCGAGGCGCTGCACCAGTTCCTCGCCCTTGTCGCCGATGACATTGTCGAGGGCATGGAGCTTCTCATCGAGCAGGCCGGTGATCTCGGTCAGGCGCTGGTCGAAGAAGTTCAGCGAATCCTGCCCGGCGGTCGAAAGGGTCAGGCGCGCGCGCTCGGAGGTGTCGTCCAGGGCGCCGTTGATCTCGATAATGGCCGACTGCAGGCGGCTGTCGAGGGCGTTGAGCTGGATCGAAACCGATTCGTCGAGTTGGCGCGTGAGAGTGGCGAGCAGCAGTTCGGCTTCGGTCGAGCGGCTCGAAATGTCTCCCGAGACGCGAGCGCCGATGGCTTCGAGCGCCTGGCTGACTTCAAGCCCGCGGTCGCGCAGCAGGTCGACCAGACTGGTGCCGCCTTCGCTCAGCAGGTTCGCCAGCGCCGAGGTGCGCTCCTCGATGGCCGAGGATAGCGACAGGGTCTGGGTTTCAAGCGCACCGCTGATCGTCGCGGCGCGGCTGTCGAGGGCATGGGTCAGGTCGGCCATGCGGGAGTCGATGGCCGAGGTGATTTCGAGCGTACGGTTCTCGAAGTTCTTGGCGGTGGTCGCCGCATGGTCTTCAAAGCCCAGGGCCAGACGGCCGGCGCTATCGTCGAGGGCGCTGAGGAAATCGCTGGTCCGGTTGTCGACCAGGTTCACAAAGCTGTCCGCACGTTCGGAAAAGCCGGTGGTCAAGGTATTGCCCGCAGTCTCGAGCGCGCGGGTGAGGTTGCCGCCGCTCTCCACGATCGTGCCGGCAATGCGCTGGCTGATCATGTCGAGGTCGAAAACGAGACCGGTATGGCTTTCGGTGATGGCTTCACGGACGCGTTCGGTATTGGTCAGCACGCTTTCGCGCTGGCTGGCGAGTTCGGCGATGAGCGCGCGCATGCGCGATTCATTGTCCGAATAGGTGCGTTCAAGCGCGGTGACCTCGTTGTGGATCATCACTTCGAGTTCGCCGGCCCGGGAGAGGGCCCGTTCGAGACCATCGCCCAGTGCGTTGACCTCGCGGCGCACGGCCTGGCCCACTGAGGCAACCTTGTCGGCGGCGGTGACTTCCGGCTCCGCCAGGCGGATCGCGGCCTGGGTGATGGAGGAGGCCGCATTGCGCAGGTCGGCGGCGCGGCGGAACAGGGTGGCTACGGCAAAGAAGCCGAGTACCGGCAGAAGCATGATGGCCAGGATGGCCACGAATTCGATCGAGCCGAGGAAGGCACCGAAATCGGCGATCTGAGCGCCATAGCGCATCCAGGCCACAGTGCTGACGGCGGCGATCCAGGTGATCGAGAGCAGCAGGGCCAGCCAGGTCGGCGTCGTCGAGGAGCGGCCCTGGAGGCTGTAGAGAAGCTTGGAGGTCGAAACGCGGTCATCATTGGCCACGGCCGTAGCCTGCTGCGCAATCCGGTCGGCAGCACGGAGGCGTTCCGAGCGCGCGGGGTCGGGCTTCTTGTCCTGCTTCTTTTCCTGGGGAGCCTGAGCCGGCGGGTCCAGATTGAATACGGAATCCTTGAGGGCGTCCTCGACAGCCGAAAAGGCCAATGCGGCCGGATCGTTCTGGGGCGTCGGATTTTTGGCCATACTCTTTACTACTCTCGCGTCGGCACTGCAGCTACACGGCGAACATTACGAGCAGTCATGGCATATTGGCCCTTTCCGGGCCGGTCGCCAAACCGGAACAATTCGATGCAAATGCCCCGCATCGTCCCCCCAACCCTCGCCGCCGCGCGCTGGTTCAAAGCTCATTCATACATTCAATTTTATGCAAACCGAACGGTTTCTTACCCAAAGGTTAATTTTCGGGTGGGAAACGTTAAGGAATGGACGGGCAAACAAAGGCAAAGATGTGGCTTAATCCCCTGTTCACGCCCGCAAGCCTAAGCTTGTGCACAGAGGGGGCGCCGTTTCCCCTTGTGTACCAGGAGTAAGCCAGAATGGCGCAGAGAGCTTTTGTCCAAGACGCGCTACCCAGTTCCGTCAAACGGCCGATGCGGCCGGTGGACCTGGTGCACCTGGCCAAGCAGTGCTTGGGGGATGAAAACCTCGAACTGGAAATCCTGCGGCTCTTCGACACGACGATCGCTACCTATTTCGGCCGTCTGAAGCTCGCGTCCAGTTTCGACGACCTGGCCATCAACCTTCACTCCATCAAGGGGGCTTCGGCAGGGGTCGGCGCATGGGGCATTGCCGATCTCGCAGCGGCCCTCGAAAAGGACTTGCGGGCCGGCCGGCCGCTCACACCCGAGCGCATCGACGACCTCGGCATGGCCGTGGAGGAAGTGCGCGACTTCGTTGCCCGCATGCTGGCCAACGAAGACGTCGAGGCATCGGCCACTTAACCGCGCATTAAGCATAATCGCCGACAGTTCGGATCAGAACTGGAGGTCTTCATGCGCAGCTATCTTTCGAGTGCCGCACTGTTTTTTCTGGTGTCGCCGGTAGTCGCCGCAGACTACTTCCACACAATGCCGCCCGAGCCGCAATTCGACTATGGCTACTCATCCTCTGGCTGGTCAGGCCAGTATCTGGGCCTCACCATGGGCAGCCAGCGCACGCGGATCGAGGTTCCGGGCAGCGGAGTGCTGGAGGGATTCGGTCTCTTGGGCGGCGTCTTTGCTGGCGTCAATTATCAGCAGGATAACTGGGTCTACGGCCTGGAGGCGGATGCCGAATGGTCCGGCTTCCGGCAGTCCATGCCCTGCGCCAATCCGGCCTGGACCTGCAATGGCTACCTCAATGCCCAGGGATCGCTGCGTGCGCGCCTCGGCTTTGCGGTCGATGCTTTCCACGTCTATGGCACTGCGGGTCTCGCCATAGCCCATGTCGGTGGCTCGACGGTCAGCCCCACCAATGTGGAATACCCCAATTCCTATGCCCGCTGGGGCTGGACGGCCGGCGTCGGCGCGGAAGTGGCTTTCAGCGACCAGTGGTTCGGCCGCGCCGAATATCGCTACACGGACCTCGGAACGGCTGATGCCTGGTTTGACGTGGCCTATCCCAATATTGCCGTTTCCTCGCATGCGCTGCGGGCCGGCGTTGGCTACAGGTTCTGACCTCCGGCAGCACCGCTCAAGCTTGGTTCATTCAAGCGCCGAACCGGGAAACCGGTCCGGCGCTTTTTGATTGTCGGAAATCTTCAATCTTCCCGGGACGGCTCTTTCTAGAACCGATGCATGGCGCTTGTGCCACGACATGCAGAGGACTGACAGATGAGCATCACCCCCTTCACCATCGCCATTTCGGACGCTTCGATCGCCGACCTCAAGCAGCGCCTGAGCCAGGCCCGCTTTCCCGAGGCCGTCAGCAATGACTTCACCCATGGGCAGAAGCCGGGCCTGATCCGCGAGCTTGTGGCCCAGTGGCGCGACAGCTTCGATTGGCGCGCCTGGGAGCAGCGCCTCAACGCCTATCCGCAGTTCCTGACCGAGATTGACGGCCAGACCATTCACTTCCTCCACGTCCGCTCGCCCGAGCCGAATGCCGTTCCGCTGGTCCTCACCCATGGCTGGCCGTCGAGCTTTGTCGAATATCTCAAGGTCATCGGGCCGCTGACCGACCCGCGTGCCCATGGGCTCGATCCGGCCAAGGCTTTTCACCTGGTGATCCCGAGCCTGCCGGGCTACGGCTTTTCGACGCCGCTTTCCGGTCCGGGCTGGGATGCGATCCGCACCGCCAAGGCCTGGGATACGCTGATGACCCGCCTGGGCTACGATCGTTACGGTGCCGCAGGCGGCGATGCCGGGGCGCTGGTGACGCGGGAGCTGGCCATTCTCAACCCCAAGGGACTGATCGGCGTGCATCTGCAGCAGGTCTTTGCCTTTCCCTCGGGGGCGCCCGGCGAAATGGATGCGTTGAGTCCGTTTGAACTGGGCGGCTTTGCCAATCTCGAAAAATTCCAGAAATACAATGGCTATGCCGAAATCCAGTCCAAGCGCCCGGGCACGCTGGCCTATGGCCTCGTCGACTCTCCGGTTGCGCAGCTGGCATGGAACGCCGAGCTGGCTTTCGGGTTCGAAGGGGAGGCCGTCGATAGCGCCGACCGCGAAGTCTTCCTGGTCAACACCTCGATCTACTGGTTCACGGCTTCGGGCAGCGGCCAGGGCAATTTCTACTATGAAGGCGCCCAGACCGGCGGCGGCTACCGGGAAATCCCGACCAATGTGGCGACGGGCGTCGCGTCCTTCCCCGATGATTTCCGCTCGGTGCGCAAGTTCGCCGAACGCTCGTTCAGCAATATCGTACGCTGGACGGAAATGGAGAAGGGTGGGCACTTTGGTGCGCTGGACGCGCCGGACGCCTATGCCGCGGAATTGTCGGCCTTCTTTTCCAGCGTGGCCTGAACTGGTCCATCATTCTCTGCGGGCGCCCGGGCAATCTGTCCGGGCGTCGCGCCCATGAAGGTGCGGAGGGACCGGATGAGATGCGACTGGTCGGCATAGCCCAGCGTGAAGGCGACCTCGGTGGCAGCCAAGCCTTGTCCGAGCATGGTCATGGCCTGGCGTGCCCGGGCGATCTGGCTGAAGGTCTTGAGCGTCAGTCCGGTCGTCCTGAGGAAATGCCGCTGCAGCGTTCGTTCCGTGACGGCCATGGGCTGGCCCGCCGTGACGGAAGCCACCAGCGGATTGGTCTCGACCGC
>CAMLKN010000027.1 GCA_946480655.1 uncultured Devosia sp.
GAAGGCATCAGCGTCCGGTTGATTTCGGCCGAACCGATCGAAGGCATGGCGGAACGGGTCGACAGGCGCCTGACGGTCTTCCTCGCCGATCCCAAGGCCCTTCCTGCCACGAGCGCGCAGCTCAAGCGTGGGGGCAACGGCACGGTCAACTTCGTGGTCATCCGCGATGGCGGCGCCCGCGAATACGAGATCGAACTGCCGGGCAAGTATAACGTCACCGCCGAAGTGGCCGGTGGCATCAAGGCGCTCGATGGGGTGACGGACGTCCGGTTCGCGTGACGCAGAAACGGGCACGGGAGAGGGGAACTTCCGTTCCGACTCTCCCGCCTGGGGGCTTTCACCCGTCGTCCCCGCGTCGCGGCGTGGGTCCATGACGCACAATAGCAGCCCCCGACGACTGGTTCGTTGAAAACATTGTTACAATGCCGCAGGTCACGCAGGCTGCGGGCAGGGCGCTTGCCAACCTCGCTCAGTTCCCCTATAGCAGCCACGCGTTCGGCATGGGCCGGACGTGATTTCACACACGAAGCGAGGCTTTCCCTGTCGGGAAATCCATCCGGTGGCGGGTTCCGCTGCAAGGCTTCGTGGAGGCATCAACCGGTAAAGGAGCAGCCCATCATGGCACTGCCTGAATTCTCCATGCGTCAGCTTCTGGAAGCTGGCGTGCACTTCGGCCACCAGAAGCACCGCTGGAACCCGAAGATGGAACGCTACATTTTCGGCGTTCGCAACGACATCCACATCCTCGACCTGAGCCAGACCGTGCCGGCCCTCAGCCGCGCCCTGCAGCTCGTGTCCGACACCGTGGCCGATGGCGGCCGCGTGCTTTTCGTCGGCACCAAGCGCCAGGCTGCCCCGCTGGTGGCTGATGCCGCCAAGCAGTCGGCCCAGTACTACGTCAACTCGCGTTGGCTCGGTGGCACCCTCACCAACTGGCAGACCATTTCCAACTCGATCGCCCGCCTGCGCGAGCTCGAGGCGATGAGCGAGGCCGATCTGGCCCTGCGCACCAAGAAGGAACGCCTGATGATGTCGCGTGAGCAGGAGCGTCTTGAGCGCGACCTGGGCGGCATCAAGGACATGGGCAACTTGCCCAACCTGCTGTTCGTGATCGACACCAACAAGGAAGAGAACGCCATCAAGGAAGCCCGCCGTCTGGGCATCCCGGTCGTCGCCATTGTTGATACCAACTGCGATCCCGACATCGTCGACTACGCCATTCCCGGCAATGACGACGCCAGCCGCGCGCTCGAACTCTACGTTTCGCTGGTCTCGCGCGCTGCCATCGACGGCATCAGCCGCTCTGCTTCGGGCCTCGGCGCCGATCTGGGTGCTGCGAGCGAAGCTCCGGCCGAAGACCTGCCGGCCGACGAGCCGACCGTCAACTAATCGTCGCCAAGGCGTGCTTCCTCCAGGGGAAGCACGCCCAGCCCGATTCCGGGCATGACAGATTGATCCCCACTCACAAAGCCGCCCCGCCAGGGGCCGCCAAGAGGTGAACCCATGGAAATCACTGCTGCAATGGTCAAGCAGCTCCGCGACTCGACTGGCGTCGGGATGATGGACTGCAAGAAGGCCCTGGCCGAAACCAATGGCGACATGGAAGCTGCGGTCGACTGGCTGCGCACCCGTGGCCTTGCCAAGGCTGCCAAGAAGGCCGATCGCGTCGCTGCCGAAGGTCTGGTCGGTGTTGCCACCGCTGGCACCAAGGCTGCCGTCGTCGAAGTCAATTCGGAAACCGACTTCGTTGCCCGCAACGAACAGTTCCAGAATATAGTTGGCGCCGTCTCCAAGCTGGCCCTCGATGCCGATGGCGACGTCGTCAAGCTCGGCGAAATGCCGTTCCCCGGCACCGGTCACTCGGTTTCGGCCGAACTGACTGAAGCCATCGCCAAGATCGGCGAGAACATGAACCTGCGCCGCACCCAGACCGTCTCGGTCTCCGATGGCGTGGTGGAAAGCTATATCCACAATGCGGTCAAGCCCGGCATGGGCAAGATCGGCATTCTGGTCGCGCTGGAATCCACCGGTGACAAGGCTGCCCTCAGCGCCCTCGGCAAGCAGCTGGCCATGCACATCGCTGCCGCCCAGCCCCAGGCCATCTCGCCCGACGAGCTGGACCAGGATGTGGTTGCCCGCGAGCGCGCCATCATTCTCGAGCAGGTCAAGGAAAGCGGCAAGTCCGCCGAGATCGCCGAAAAGATGGTGGAAGGCCGCATGCGCAAGTACTTCGAGGAAGTCACGCTGCTCAGCCAGGTCTTCGTCATCGACGGCGAAACCAAGGTCGCCGACGCGATCAAGAACGCCGAGAAGGATGCCGGCGCTCCGATCAAGCTGACCAAGTTCGTGCGCTTCGCCCTCGGCGAAGGCATCGAAAAGGTCGAAAGCGACTTCGCGGCCGAAGTGGCCGCCACTGCCGGCGTCAAGTAGGACGTTTTTCAGTTCAGGGGGTGGGCCCTCGGGCCCGCCTCCCGCTCTCCAGGGTTTCAACTTTCCTGGATCGAGCTTTCATTATCTCATGAGTTTCGTGCAGAACCTCGGCTTCATTTGCCGGACGTTTTGCCCTAGGGTTCGCCGGGTCCGCAGGAATCGGTGGACCGCACAAAACCGCCAAAGGGGTCCGGTCAATGTCGTCCGCGTATAAGCGCATCTTGCTCAAGGTTTCGGGTGAAGCGCTGGCGGGAGACAATTCCTTCGGCATCGAGCCTCCCTATCTGCAGGCGATTGCCGGTCAGATCGCGGACGTTGCACGTTCTGGAGTACAGGTCGCCATCGTCGTGGGTGGCGGCAACATTTTCCGCGGCATGGCTGGCGCTGCCGATGGCACCGACCGGGTCACGGCCGACCTCATGGGCATGCTCGGCACGATGATCAACGCGCTTGCCCTCAGCAACGCCATTGCCCGCCAAGGTGTAAAGTCCAAGCCCTTCAGCGCTGCCACCATGCCATCGGTGGCCGACACATTTACCGCGCGGGACGCCAAGCAGTCGCTGGAAGAGGGATTCGTGGTTGTCCTCGGGGGCGGCACGGGCAATCCCTTTTTCACCACCGACACTGCCGCCACGCTGCGCGCCATCGAACTCGAATGCGATGTGGTTCTCAAGGGCACCAAGGTCGATGGTGTGTATTCCGCCGATCCGATGAAGGACCCGACCGCAACCCGGTACAACCAGATCAGCTATGATCAGGTCATCGGTCAGAATCTCAAGGTGATGGATACCGCCGCATTCGCGCTTGCCCGCGACAACGCCATGCCGATAATCGTATATGCTCTGGATGATCAGGCGGGTCTGGCTGGCGTGCTGGAGGGTAGGGGCCGGTCCACGCGCGTCGGCAATCCGGACTGATCAATCGAACGAGCCGACGGCCATGTGGCCGGTCGGTACCCAGATATGAGCTGGGTTCCGGGCGCAAGATCCGGACCGGCAAACGACTGGAAGGAAACGGCAATGGCCGCAAGCTACAATCTCAATGATCTCAAGACCCGGATGCAGAAGTCCATCGCTTCGCTCAAGGACGAGCTGGGTGGCCTGCGGACCGGGCGCGCCAGCGCCAGCCTGCTCGAGCCGGTAACGGTTGAGGCCTATGGCTCGCGCATGCCGCTCAATCAGGTGGCCACTGTGACGGTGCCGGAGCCGCGTATGCTCTCCGTACAGGTCTGGGACCGCGGCATGGCCAATGCCGTCGAAAAGGCCATCCGCGACAGCGGGCTCGGTCTTAATCCCATGGGCGAGGGCCAGGTGATCCGCGTGCCGCTGCCCGAATTGAACGAGCAGCGCCGCAAGGAACTGGCCAAGGTTGCCCATACCTATGCCGAGCAGGCGCGCGTGGCTGTGCGCCACATCCGTCGCGACGGCATGGACGCCTTGAAAAAGGCCGAGAAGGACGGCGACATGAGCCAGGACGACGCCAAGAAGCAGTCGGACCTGGTCCAAAAGGCCACTGACGACGCCGTGGCCGAGATCGATGCCATGGTGGCGCAGAAGGAACAGGAAATCATGCAGGTCTGATCGACCCGCTGATTGTGCGCGCCGGGAGGGCGTCTATGGCAGGGGAACCGGCCGCCAGTGTGAAAGCCGAGACGGGTGCGGGTCTGAAGATCCCGCGCCATATCGGCGTTATCATGGATGGCAATGGACGCTGGGCGAAACAGCGCGGCAAGCGACGCACCGAAGGTCACGTCGAAGGTGTGAAGTCGCTCCGCGGCCTTGTCGAACACTGCATCACCTATGGTGTCTCATACCTGACGGTCTTCAGCTTTTCGTCCGAGAACTGGTCGCGCCCACCTGACGAAGTGTCCTTTATCTTCAATCTTTTGCGTCGGTTCGTTGCGTCAGACCTTCAGCGTCTGATCCGCAACAATGTCAAGGTGAGGATCATCGGGGCGCGCGAGGGACTTGATCCATCGCTTGTACGCTTGATCGAGGATGTCGAGGCAAAGACGGCCGCCAATACTGGTCTCACGCTCATTGTTGCCTTTAACTACGGCAGCAAGGCCGAGATCGTGGCTGCCGCCCGCCACTTGGCACGTGAAGTCGCAGCAGGTCGCCTCGATCCGGATGAGATCGATGAGCAGAAGTTTGGCAATGCGCTCTATACGGCCGGCCTTCCCGATCCGGACGTCATCATTCGCACCAGCGGCGAGCAGCGGCTGTCGAACTTCCTCCTCTGGCAGGCGGCCTATGCCGAATTCGTCTTTGTCGAGGAGCATTGGCCCGATTTCGACGAGGCCAGCTTCCTCCGGGTGCTGGAGACGTTTACGCAGCGAGACCGCCGCTTTGGCGGCATCGGGGCGGCAGCCAGTTGAGTGATCCGGGTGGCCCAACGTTGGATCCCGCCAAGGCGACCCGGCGCTCATGGGCCGATGTCGGACCACGTGTTGTCTCAGCCCTTGTGCTTATCGTCCTGACGGCAACAGCGCTCTATGTCGGCAGCTATCTGTTCGCCGCAGTGGTGGGCGCGGTTTATGGCGGCGCCTATCGCGAGTGGGAAACCATGGTGTCCCGCGCGCCGCTCACCCCCATGGGGTGGGCGCTGGTCGCCCTCGTCGGCGTTTCCGGGCTGCTCTACCCCGCCTTCGGCGCCCTGGGCTCTGCCTTGCCGATCATCGCCGCCTGTATCCTGGCGCTCTTTATGGAGCGCGAACATCTGGTCTGGCGCCTGGTCGGCATCCTGCTTTTCGGCCTTCTCATCGTCTCGATCCTCGTGATGCGCGGCACTGGGGAGGCCGGGATCTGGGCAGGTGTCTATCTGGGTACGGTTGTCTGGATGACCGACACGGCCGCCTTCTTCAGCGGCAGGCAGATCGGGGGCGAGAAGCTCGCGCCAGACATTTCCCCCTCCAAGACCTGGTCGGGCGCCCTGGGCGGACTTGCGCTCGGGACGGGGGCGGGCCTGTTCGTCTGGATCTTGTTGACCGATTCCCCCTGGTGGATCGGCATTGTGCTGTCTGCGGCGATCAGCGTGCTTGGCCAGGTTGGCGATCTGTCGGAGAGTGCCATCAAGCGGTTCTTCCGGATCAAGGACAGCGGCGATATCATTCCGGGCCACGGTGGCTTGATGGATCGCCTCGATAGCCTCACATTCGGCGTGTTCCTGGTGGTCATTGTGGGGGCGGCCCATGCCGGTTTCGGCGCCGTGGCCGAAGGACTGCTCCACTGGTGACGCGCCCGACGGACAGTCCGTCGCGCAGGATTTGGAAACCGCATGTTTGATTTCGCCTACTGGCTCCTGTCCTACCTGGTTCCATTCCTTGTGGTGCTCACGGTCATCGTGTTCGTCCACGAAATGGGCCACTACCTGGTCGCGCGCTGGAATGGCGTTGCCATCCAGACCTTCTCCATAGGCTTTGGACGGGAACTGTTTGGCTGGGATGACCGCCATGGAACGCGTTGGCGTATTTCGGCCATTCCGCTGGGTGGCTATGTGCGCTTCGTGGGAGACATGAACGCAGCCAGCGTTCCCGATCCGGACGCCGCCGCCAAGGTCGACCCGGCGCTGGCGCCCCGGCTGTTCGTCAACAAGAATGTCTGGCAGCGCATCGCAATCGTGGCGGCAGGGCCAATTGCCAACGTACTGCTGACGTTCCTCATTCTTTATGCGCTCCTGCTTGGTTATGGCCGCTACACGATTCCGGCGGAAGTGGGCGAAGTGCTGCCCGGCTCGGTGGCCGAATCGGCGGGGCTTATGCCTGGCGACGAGATCCTGGCCGTCGATGGCTATGTCGTTCGTGGATTTACCGATCTGGTCCGCTATGTCGCCACCAGCCCCGAGCGACCCATCGTCATGGAACTCGAACGCGACGGGGCGGCCCTGACCGTGACTCTCGTGCCGAAGGCCGTCGAAGAGGAGGATCGCTTCGGCAATAGCCAGAGAATCGGGCAGATCGGCGTTCGCTCCAGTGCGACCGGGGAAGACGTGCGGCTCTATCGCCCCGGTCCGGTCGAGGCGATCGGGATGACCGTCGAGGAAATCCGCTTCATCGTGCAACGCACCGCAGCGTTCCTGGGCGATTTCTTTGTCGGACGCGGCGACGTCGAGCAGTTGGGCGGGCCGGTCAAGGTCGCCAAGGTTTCCGGAGAAGTCGCCACCTTGGGGATTGTTGCGCTCATAAACCTCATGGCGCTGCTTTCGCTAAATATCGGCATTTTCAATCTTTTGCCGGTTCCCATGCTCGACGGCGGGCATTTGTTGTACTATCTGGTCGAAGCCATTCGTGGACGCCCGCTGAGCCTGCGCGTTCAGGAGATCGGTTTCAGGTTCGGGTTCGCCCTGGTCCTGGCACTGATGGTCTTCACCTTGTTCAACGACACGGTATTCGATCATTTCGGCATCTTGCGCTAACCCATTGTTAACCTTGGTTCGCAAGGTGTTGCACGAATACAAGTGCGCCAATGAATTACTAACCGCGTGATCACTCGCGCCTTGTTCCTGGTTAAAAAAACAGTAAAACAGTTCCATGGAGTTAGCTTGGGGGAGCGCTGTGCATGGCGATTCTTCAGGCCGGTCGCAGAAGGCAATAACAATATGATTCACCCCACCAAGCTGATGCGTGGCGCGGTTTCGGCGATCGCCATTCTGGGGGCTTCCCCCATGGCCGCTGGCGTGCCTGTCCTTGGCGTCGTGACTGCGCAGGCGCAGGAGCAACTGGTTGCTTCGGTGCTGTTCGAGGGCAATCGCCGCTTCCCGGATTCGCAGCTCCTGGCCATGGTCGACATGTCGACCTCCGGCATCTTCAGCCAGCAGCGGCTCAATGCCGATATCGAGAGCATCCGTCAGGCCTATGATCGCGATGGCTTCACCGCCATCTCGGTTTCGGCGCGCACCGAGCCGACCGCTGACGGTCGTGTCCGTGTTATCTTCACCATCAATGAAGGCGAGCGCGCCGGCATTGCGGCGATCAACTTCACCGGCAACAATTCCATTGGGGCGAACAACCTCAAGGGTACGATGCTGACCAAGGAATCGGGCGTGTTGAGCTGGCTGCTCCGCGACGATACCTATGACGAACAGAAGATGGCGATCGATCGCGAGCGGATCCGCCTCTACTACGCAAACCGCGGCTTCCCTGATGCCCAGGTCAATTCGGTTGCCGAATACGATGCTTCGCGCAATGCCTATTTCATCAACGTGACGGTGAACGAAGGCCAGAAGTACGAATTTGGATCGGTTGGCATCGAAACCAGCATCGACGGCCTCAATACCGACGTGCTGCGCGGCACCGTGCGTACCGGTCAGGGCGCGACCTATTCGGTCATGGACCTGCAGAAGTCCATCGAGGACATGGCCTATGAGGCGACCGCCCAGGGCTATTCCTTCGCTGACGTCCGTGCTCGCCTCGATCGCGACGTGGCGACCAACACCTTCAACGTGACCTATCTGGTCGATGAAGGCGCTCGCATCTATGTCGAGCGCATCAACATCACCGGCAACGTCAAGACCCGTGACTTCGTGATCCGGCGCGAGCTGGAGTTTGCCGAAGGCGACCCGTTCAACCGCTCCATGGTTGTACGTGGCCGCAACAATATCGACGCCCTCGGTTTCTTCTCCCGTGTTGATGTGACCACCGGTCCCGGCTCGGCGCCGGACAAGATCGTCCTCAACATCAATGTCGAGGAAACCTCCACGGGTGAGTACGGCGCGACCGCTGGCTACTCCACCACCGAAGGCATCCTGGGCGAGCTGTCGCTGACCGAGCGCAACTTCCTCGGTCGCGGCCAGTATCTGCGCGCTGCCA
The DNA here is from genome assembly GCA_946480655.1 of uncultured Devosia sp. The sequence continues at coordinate 8,237 of CAMLKN010000027.1, forward strand.
TTGGTGCTTCGCAGTCGGGCCGTACCTTCGACTTCTCGTTCACCGAACCGCGCTTCATGGGTCTCAAGGTCTCGGCAGGCGTTGATGCCTATCACCGCATCACCGATGAGACAGCGACCAGCTTCTATGGTTCTGAGACCACTGGCGGCCAGCTGCGCGTCGGCGTGCCGCTGACGAGCGCCCTCAACGCCCAGTTCTTCGGCGGCTACGAGCGCAAGGTCATCCGCGATCAGAACCCCGACGACTCCGCACTGGTTGCCAACGGTCAGGAATTCAACAAGGCCTTCGTCGGCTATAGCCTGACCTGGAACGGTGTCGATGACATCGAAAACCCGACCGAGGGTCTCTACGCCACGTTCACCCAGCAGTATATCGGCTGGGATCACAACCTGCTCCGCACCGAGGCCCGTGCCCGCTACTTCGTGCCGCTCATTCCCGATAGCGGCATCGTGGCCAGCGTCCGTGGTCAGGCCGGCGTCATCAACTCGATGGACGGCGGCACGGTCCACCCGGTCGAGGCTTTCATCCCCGGTTCCCAGTTGATCCGCGGTTTCGAGGGTCGTGGCTTCGGTCCGCGTCTGGCGAGTGGTGAGTTTGTCGGTACCACCATGTATGCGGGTCTGTCGGGCGAAATCGAATTCCCGATCCCCGGCCTGCCTGAGAACTATGGCCTGAGTGGTGCGGTCTGGGCCGATGCGGCCTGGATTGGCGACAGCAGCAACATCCTGGGTGGTGGTGGCGCCGTGGCGACCAGCAACGACCAGCCCTGGCGGACCTCCGTCGGTGCGTCGCTCATCTGGGACTCGCCCTTCGGCCCGCTGCGTGGCGACTTCGCCCACGTCCTCAACAAGTCGACGGACGACCGGACGCAGATGTTCCAGTTCACCATCTCGACCTTGCTCTAGTTCGAGTGGCGTGAGAAGGTTTTTGAGCCGCGGGGCGGTAGCACCGCGGCTCTGTCTTTTTTGAGTGATTCAATGGTCGACACCCGCTTTCACCGCTTTGCCGGCCCTTTGACACTGGGTGCCCTTCTGACCCAGCTGGGGCGGGCGGATCTGGTCGAAAACCTTGATGGTGCGGACCATGTGATCACCGGCGTCGCCGAACTGGATCTTGCCGGCCCGGGCGACCTCGCCCTTGCGGCTCAGCCCAGCTACATCGAGGAACTTCGACGGACGGTCGCCGGCGCGGTGCTGGTGGCACCAGCCCTGCGTGACGCTGTTCCGGCGGGTTGCATCGCAGTCTTGCTGGACAAGCCACACAACCTGTTTGCCGACATTCTCGACGCGCTCTATCCAGCCAGCACGCGCTCGATCATTGCCTCGGGGCGAGACGATCTCGGAGCGCCCATATTCGAGCGCGATGTCACGCTCGGCACGAACGTCGTGGTTGGTCCCGGAGTGGAGATCGGCCGCGGTACGGTCATCGGCGCAAACACGGTTATCGGGGCAGGGGTCACCATCGGCCGCAACTGCGTGATTGCCGCCAATACCACCATCGACTGCGCCCATATCGGCAACGATGTCGTGCTGCATTCGGGCGTGCGCATCGGCACCGAGGGCTTTGGATGGCTCGATTTCGGCCACTCCAACCGCAAGATTCCGCAGTTGGGCCGTGTCATCATTCAGGACCGCGTCGAGATCGGCGCCAACAGCACTGTCGACCGCGGCGCCTTGGGCGATACCGTAATCGGCGAAGGCACCAAGGTCGATAACCTGGTCCAGATCGGCCATAACTGCCGTATCGGCCGTTATTGCCTGATCGCGGCGATGACGGGTCTGTCTGGGTCCACCATTGTCGGAGATGGCGTGCTGATGGGTGGCGGCGTCGGCACGTCAGGCCACCTCAGCATTGGCGATGGGTCGGTGATCCACGGCCGCGCTGCTGTCACCAAGGATTGGCCCGCCGGGTCGAAACTTGCCGGTGCGCCGGCGCAGGATATAAGAGATTTCTGGCGGGAACTCGCCACTATGCGGAAACTGTCGAAGGGGGAGAAGCGGGGATGAATGAGACCGCCGCCGTGACCGAACTCAATGCCATGAGCATTGCCGAAATCCTGGATGCGCTGCCGCACCGCTATCCCTTCCTCATGATCGACCGCATTGTCGACATCAATGGCGACGAATCCGCCGTTGGCATCAAGAACGTGACCTACAATGAGCCCATATTCATGGGGCACTTTCCCGGCAACCCGATCTTCCCGGGTGTGCTGATCATCGAGGGCATGGCCCAGACGGCCGGGGCCATCGTCATCAAGCATGACTCCGGCGGCGGGCAGAAGAACATCGTTCTCATGCTCGGAGTCGACAATGCCAGGTTCCGCAAGCCTGCGGGTCCGGGCGACACCATCGAGTTCCACATTTCCAAGATGCACCGTCGCCGCAATGTTGGCCGCTACGAGGCCAAGGCCAAGGTCAATGGTGTGGTGATCGCCGAGGCCGAAATCACGGCAATGATCGTCGGTGCCTCCTCGTGAGCGCTCCCGTCGTTCACCCGACGGCGATCATTGCTGATGGGGCCAAGCTAGGGGCGGGCGTGCGCGTCGGCCCCTACAGCCTGGTTGGTCCCCGTGTGACGCTGGGCGACAATGTTGAGCTCGTGTCCCATGCCGTGGTGGAAGGCAACACTTCGATCGGGGCCGGTTCGCGCATATTTCCCTTCGCGTCGGTCGGCCATCAGCCGCAAGACCTCAAGTTTCATGGCGAGGATTCGCGTCTCGAAATCGGTGAGAACTGCACTATCCGCGAGTCGGTGACCATCAATCCGGGCACCGAAGGCGGCGGCATGCTCACCAAGATCGGCGACAATTGCCTGATCATGGCCAATGCTCACGTCGCCCACGACGCCATCATCGGCGACAATGTCATCATGGCCAACTATGTCGGCATTGCCGGCCATGTGCATGTCGGCGACAACGTCATCTTTGGCGGCACCTGTGTCATCCATCAGTTCACCCGCATCGGTGCCCACGCCTTCATCGGTGCCCAATCCATGGTGGATGGTGATGTCATCCCCTATGGCATGGCCATCGGCAATCGCGCGGCCCTGACCGGCCTCAACCTGGTCGGCCTCAAGCGGCGCAAGTTTGACCGCGAGGCCATCCACCGCCTGCGCGCCGCCTATCGGCAGATATTTGCCAGCGAAGGCACCCTGCGCGAGAGGGTCGAGGATGCTGCCGAACTGTTCCGCGATGATGTCCTGGTTCAGGATGTCGTGCGGTTCATCTCCGAGGCCCAGGATCGCCCCATTCTCCTGCCCCATAACGGCCACGAGAACGAATAGGCATAAGCCCGGGGGGCGGTCATGAGCGACGCGCTGCGCCTCTTCATCCTCGCCGGGGAACCGTCCGGCGACCGTATCGCTGCGGATCTCGTCGGCCGGCTGCGCAGTCGGGTCGATCTCGACCTGTCCGGCGTTGGGGGCGACGAGTTGGCGGGGCAGGGGCTCACCTCGCTCTTTCCTATGTCCGACCTGGCAGTGATGGGCGTCACGGACGTTGTTCTCAACCTGCCCCGGCTCCTTTGGCGTCTCGAGCAGGCAGCCCGCGCAATTCTGTCGGCGCGGCCGGATGTGGTTGTCCTTGTCGATGCTCAGGACTTTTCCCGCCTGCTGGCCGCGCGCCTGCGCAAACGTGGCTACAAGGGTCGGCTGATCCTCTATGTCGCTCCATCGGTCTGGGCTCGCAATCCCGAACGGGCGGCGCGCCTGAAGCCGCTTTTCGACGCCGTGCTGGCCGTGCTGCCCTTCGAACCCGCCGTTATGGAACGGCTTGGCGGCCCGCCCACGGTCTATGTCGGCCATCCGGCACTCGGTGACGCGCTGCCACCGCGGGACGAGCCCGAATCTGGACCCTTGGTCTTGCTCCCGGGGAGCCGGGCCGGCGAACTGCGACGCCATCTGCCCGTGCTCGCAGCACTCGCCAGCGACCTGGTCCGCAACCCCGCCGTCAGCGAACTGGTGATCCCCACGCTGCCGCGTCTGCGCGAACGGCTAGAGTCGGAAACTCGAACCTGGCCGGTTCCGGTTCGAGTCGTCGCCGGCCGGGACGCCAGACGCGACCTATACGCCTCAGCAGCGGCAGCGCTTTGCGTATCGGGCACCGTCACCCTGGAACTGGCAATGGCGCGGGTGCCTATGGCGGTTATCTATGCCCTGGATGGTCACCAGGCGCGGATCTACGAAAAGCTCGGGCGTCCGCAGGTGTCCCTGCCCAACATCATCCTTGGCCGCACGGTCGTGCCCGAAACGGTCCGCGCGCCCCTATCGGCCGACCATGTCCGCCCGGTTGTCATGGAGCTTCTGGACAACAAAAAAGCTCGTCAGGACCAGTCGGCGGCCTTTGACGAGCTCTTGGGGCTGATGCAAGCGGGGCAGTCCCCGTATTTGCGACAGGACCCGGCTGAGCAGGTCCTGTCGATCGTCCGAAATCAGCGGCTGCTGACCGGCTCGTAGTCGCGGGCAACGGCGCCATTGTACAGCTGGCGCGGACGACCGATCTTCTTCTGCGGATCGCCGATCATTTCCTTCCACTGGCTGATCCAGCCCACGGTGCGGGCCACGGCGAACAGCACGGTGAACATCGAGGTCGGGAAGCCGATCGCATCCAGGATCACGCCCGAATAGAAGTCCACGTTGGGGTAGAGCTTGCGGTCGATGAAATACTGGTCTTCGAGCGCAATGCGTTCGAGTTCCTGGGCAACCTGCAGGGTCGGGTTGTTGCCGACGCCGAGGATTTCCAGCACTTCCTTGGCCGTCTGCTGCATGACCTTGGCGCGCGGGTCGAAGTTCTTGTAGACCCGGTGGCCGAAGCCCATCAGGCGGAACGGGTCATTCTTGTCCTTGGCGCGGGCGATGAATTCGGGAATGCGGTCAACTGTGCCGATCTCGCGCAGCATGTTGAGGCAGGCTTCGTTGGCGCCGCCATGGGCGGGACCCCAAAGGCAGGCCACACCGGCCGCGATACAGGCGAACGGGTTCGCGTCGGACGAACCGGACAGGCGCACCGTCGAGGTCGAGGCATTCTGCTCGTGGTCGGCATGGAGCGTGAAGATCAGGTCCATGGCGCGGGCAATCTTCGGATTGACCTTGTATTCCTCGGCGGGCACCGAGAAGCACATGTGCAGGAAGTTCGACGCGTAGTCGAGGTCGTTGCGCGGGTAAACGAAGGGCTGGCCGATCGAGTACTTGTAGGCCATGGCCGCCAGGGTCGGGATCTTGGCGATCATGCGGATCGACGCGATCTCGCGCTGCCGCGGGTCGTTGATGTCTGTGCTGTCGTGGTAGAAGGCGGCCATGGCGCCGACAACGCCGGTCATGATCGCCATTGGATGCGCGTCACGGCGGAAGCCGCGGTAGAAATAGTGCATCTGCTCATGCACCATGGTGTGGCGGGTCACCAGTTCGTCGAACTCGGTCAACTGGGCCTGGGTTGGCAGTTCGCCGTAGAGCAGCAGGTAGCAGACTTCGAGGTAGTTCGACTTCTCCGCCAATTGCTCGATGGGGTAGCCGCGGTAGAGCAGTTCGCCCTTGTCGCCGTCGATATAGGTGATGGCGCTGTCGCAGGCTGCGGTCGACGTAAAGCCCGGGTCGTAGGTGAACAGGCCCGTCTTGGCATAGAGCGATCGGATATCCATCACATCCGGACCCACCGAACCACTCAGGATCGGGAATTCGTGGGTCTGGTCTCCGATGACGAGTTTGGCGACTTTATCGGTCATTGAGCTCTCCTCGCTACACCCTCTCGCCCGCAGGAAAGGACAGGAAATGCGGGCCGGGGGCCGGCGCCATGAAAGCGCCGATTTTCCCGGCAAGAGGTATCAGGTCTTGCCTGTGGCAAGCAACCGATAGGTGAGTATGACTTATCTATCCGACAGGCTGGCGACAGGCTCGACTATCGCTCTCAGCTGCCGATCTGGTCGCCGAGTCGCGCCAGGCTTTCCTCGCGGCCAATCAGCACCATGACCTCAAAAATCCCCGGAGATACAGTGCGTCCCGTGAGGGCGGCACGCAGCGGCTGGGCCAATTTCCCGAGCTTCAGGCCCTTCGCTTCGGCCAGGCCGCGCATGGCCGCGTCGATGGCCGGCACTGACCAATCGGCAAGCCCCCCTAACGTATCGGCAATGCCCTTGAGCAAGGCGCGCGCCTCGTCGGTCAACAGTGCAGCCGCCGCGGCGTCCGGCGTGATGGGGCGAAGGGCATAGATGAACTGCGCGAGGTCAATCAGCTCGAGTACCGTCTTGGCGCGCGGCTGCAACTCGGGCAGGGCGGCCAGCACCGTATTGTGGTTGGCGAGGAGACCCTTGGCGTCCTCGTCCCGACCCACTTCCTGTGCCGTCGCCACCATCACATCGTAGAGGTAAGCCGGGTCCGCCTCACGGATATAGTGACCATTGATGTTCTCCAGCTTGACGAAGTCGAAGCGTGCGGCGCCCTTGTTGAGGGCCTCAAGGCTAAACCACTCAACCATCTGCTCGGTCGAGAAGATCTCGTCGTCGCCATGGCTCCAGCCGAGGCGCGCCAGGTAGTTGCGCAAGGCCTCCGGCAGGTAACCCATCTGCCGGTAGGCCTCGACGCCCAGTGCGCCGTGGCGCTTGGAGAGCTTGGCGCCGTCGGGACCGTGGATCAGCGGGATATGCGCCATCTCGGGAACGGTCCAGCCCATGGCGTTGTAGATGACGATCTGACGCGCAGCATTGGTCAGGTGATCGTCGCCGCGAATGATGTGGGTGACACCCATATCGTGGTCGTCGACCACCACCGCATGCATGTAGGTCGGCGTGCCGTCCGAGCGCAGGATGATGAAATCATCGAGGTTTTCGGTCTTGAATACCACGTCGCCCTGTACATGGTCGTGCACGACGATTTCCCCGCTGAGCGGTGCCTTGATGCGAACCACGGGCTTGACGCCTTCCGGCGCCTCCGCCGGGTCGCGATCGCGCCAATAGCCATTGTAGCGCGGCGGCTTGCCGGCGGCGCGGGCCTCCTCGCGCATCTGGTCCAGCTCTTCGGGAGAACAGTAGCAATAGTAGGCGTGGCCCATCTTGACGAGTTCATGCGCGACTTCGGCATGGCGCGCGGCACGGGCAAACTGGCTGATCGGTTCACCTTCCCAGTCGAGGCCCAACCACTTGAGGCCATCGATCAGCGCCGTCACCGCGGCTTCGGTCGAGCGTTCACGGTCGGTGTCCTCGATGCGCAGTAGCATCTTCCCACCCTGGTTCTTGGCATAGGCCCAGCTGAACAGGGCGGTGCGGGCGCCGCCGATATGCAGGTAACCTGTGGGGGAAGGAGCAAAACGGGTGACGACCTGAGACATGGCAACCGGAAAGATTTGAGGAATTGCGGGCCGTGTGTAGCATAGGCGGGCTTGAGCGCAAGGGCGGGGGCGCATGGAGGCGGGGCAACTGGCTTGGGGGACCTTGGCCGGGTTGTGGCGGCGGTGGCGCGGTCACGACAGCAGCACGCCTGCGCCAAGAGTGCGCGAGCGTCCATCCGCCCTGAACGCCCTCCATTCAGGACTTGCTACGGCTGTTGAGCGACGGCGCCTCTTCGTGCTTCTGCCATTCGGCCTGATCGCCGGGCTCATTCTCTATGCGGCGCTGCCCGGCGAGCCCCTCCCGCACGTTTACGGCGTCGGAACCCTGCTGCTGGGACTGGGCCTTCTTGGC
>CAMLKN010000028.1 GCA_946480655.1 uncultured Devosia sp.
AGGAGAACATGATGATGCACAGAAGGCCGAAGAACAGCCAGAGCGGCAGGAAGCCCGAGAGCGCGAAGGCCAGCCAGATGGCGGAAACGCCGGTGAAGGTCAGCATGGCACCATGCGACAAGCGCCGCATGCCCAGCCGCCGCACGACCCGCGAATTGGTGAAGGACGACACCGCCATCAGCCCCGCCATGGCGGCGAAAGCAGCGGGGAACCAGACCCCCAGCCCGTAAATGTCGACGTAAATCTGCTGGGCCGAGGTGATGAAGCCGAACAGCGCGCCAAACAGGAACATGCCTGCAAGGCCATAGGAAATGGCAACGCGGTTGGTGAAGACAATGCGGAAGCCATCGACCACGCCGGCTAGGCTCAGCGGGCGGCGCTTGTCGACAGGCAGTGTCTCGGGCAGGCGGAAATATGTCCACAGCCAAAAGGCCAGGGCCAGCAGGCCCATGAAGATGAAGATCGATTGCCATGGTCCTGTCAGCAGCAGCACCTGACCGACACCCGGCGCTATGATCGGGATGGCCATGAACACCATGAAGGTCAGCGACATGACCTCGGCCATTTCGCGGCCGGAATAGCGATCGCGCACGACTGCGGTGGCGATAACGCGCACGCTGGCTGCGCCCATGCCCTGGATGAAGCGCAGCGCCAGCAGGATGGCGAAGCTGGGCGCGAAGGCGGCGACGATGGCCGCGACCACATAGATGCCCACGCCGACCAAGAGAGGCGCGCGGCGACCGAAGCGATCGGTCAGCGGCCCAAAGGCCAAAACCGCAATGCCCATGCCCAGCATATAGGAGGTGACCACGAACTGGCGTTCGTTCTCGTTGGGTATGCCCAGGGCCTCGCCCATATAGGGCAGGGCGGGCAGCATGACGTCGATAGCCAAGGCGTTGAGGGCCATCAACGCAGCCATGAGGGCAATGAATTCAGGGCGCGAGAGAACGCGCGTGAAGTGATCTGACATGATTGAAACTCGTCAAAGCCGACAGGGAACCGGCCGAAAGGAATGGCCGGACCATGAACCTGTTGAACCTGTTTGGCAACCCTTCAATCGGCAAAGGCCGATAGAAGGGGCCCGCCGGTCAGGCAGGCTTCAGGGCAAAATTGGTTGCGCTGCGCTCGTTGATGGGAATGTGGATGGCCGCCGACGCCAGGCCCAGGAGGATGCCCAGATACCACACGAGGTCATAGGCGCCGGTCTGGTCATAGACCACGCCGCCCAGCCAGACACCGACGAATGAGCCAACCTGGTGACTGAAGAAGGCGATGCCGTAGAGCATGCCCATGTAGCGCGGACCGAAGAACAGGGTGACCAGGCCTGCGGTCAGCGGCACGGTCGACAGCCAGAGCAGGCCCATTCCGGCAGCGAAGGCATAGGCGGTGACTTCACTGACCGGGATCAGCAGGAAGGCGGCAATCAGCAGTGCGCGCAGGAAGTAGATCGAGGCGAGCAGCATCTGCTTTGGCAGGCGGCTGCCCAGCCAGCCCGAAAGCAGCGAGCCCACGATGTTGAAGAGCCCGATGACGGCAATGGTCCAACTGCCCACTTCCGGCGACAGGCCGCATTGCACCAGGTAGGCGGGCATGTGGACGTTGATGAAGGCGAGGTGGAAACCGCAGACGAAAAAACCGATCACCAGCAGCCGGTAGGAGCCATAGCCCCAGGCGCGTGACAGGGCCTGCATGAAGGGCAGGTCGGCTTCGCCGGGCGCCGACTCGGTGCGGCCGCGCAGGGCGGTCGAGAGCGGAACGATCAGCATCAGGATGACGGCAATCCAGACCAGCGCCATCTGCCAGCCAAAGGTGGAAATGAAGCCCTGGCCAAGCGGGGCGAAGATGAACTGGCCGGCCGACGAGGCCGCGGTGGCGATGCCGAAAACGAAGCTGCGCTTCTCCGCCGGGACGGCACGGCCGAAGGCGGCCATGACGACGCCGAAAGAGGCGACCGCAATGCCGACCCCTGTAACAACGCCGGCCGTGAGCGTCATGGTCAGCGTATCGGGCGAGAAGGCCATGCCAAGCAGGCCAGCCGCGTAGATCAGCCCACCGAAAGCCAGCACGCGGGCGGAGCCGTATTTGTCGGCCATGCCACCGGCAAAGGGCTGGGTCATGCCCCAGACCAGGTTCTGCACGGCCATGGCCATGCCCCACTGCTCACGCGTCAGACCAAGATCCTCGGTCACCGGCAGGGTGAAGAGGCCGAACGAGCCGCGGGTGCCGAATCCGATGGCCGCGATGATGCAGCCCGCGATGATGACGAGCGGAAGCGGAACGGCAGGGCGTGCGGCGGTGACGGACATGGCGGGAGTCTCAGCGGGGATTGTGCGAACAATCTACGCCCGGCAAGCCATCACGCAAAACGATAAAAGCTGATGGGCCCGATCAGAGTTGGTGATGGAAGCCAGCGTTGCGCGACGCTATCCACACCCGCAATGCCGTCCTCGGGCCTGACCCGAGGACCATTCCCAACATCGCGATTATTTGGGCTGGCCCTCCGATCAAGTCCGAGGGTGGCGCGGCGGTTGGGGGGTGGGGGCCGCTAGCAGCCGGTCGCCAAAAGCGCAAAGGGTCCGGCCACTTAAGGCCAGACCCTCCAGAATTGATTCAGGCTTGAGGCGCTCAGGCGCTTTGCTTGACCGCGACGCCGGCCTGCTGCAGGTGGCTCTGCAGCTCGCCCGACTGGAACATCTCGCGCACGATGTCGGCGCCGCCGATGAACTCGCCCTTGACGTAGAGCTGGGGAATGGTCGGCCAGTTGGTATAGGCCTTGATGCCCTCGCGCAGCTCATCGCTTTCGAGCACGTTGGCGCTGGAATAGTCGACGCCGAGATAGTTGAGAATCTGCACGACCTGGCCGGAGAAACCGCACTGGGGGAAATCCGGCGAACCCTTCATGAAGAGGAAAACGTCGTTGTTCTTCACCTTGTCGTCGATGAAGGCGTTGATGTCGGTCATGGGAGGAGCCTTTCAAAAATCCGGGTTCAAGGGCCGGCTGAATTTGCCCTCTAAATAGGATAGGAGCGGGGTTCTGTCGAGTGCGGCGCGGATGCTACAGCCGCGCCTTCACCCATGGGTGATCGAAGAACTGGGCATTGGTGTCGAACAGCACGGCTTCCCAGCCCGCCTTGTGCGCCATGTCTATGACCTTCTGCGTATCGTCGAAAAACAGCGACTTGCCGTCCGTCCCACCCATGCGCGCATCGGCGAAGGCGAAGAAGCCCTTGTGCGCCTTGGTCATGCCAATGCGGGCCGAATAGAAGATGTCCTCGAAGACCTCGCTGAGACCCATGGTCTGCCAAAGCCACTGGGCCCGCATGTGGTCCTGATTGGTGGCGATGAAGAGCCGGACGTCATCCCGCGCCTTAAGCCGCCGGATGGCGTCGAGCAGCTCGGTGTTGAGCTGGCTGTCATTGGCCAGCCAGTATTGGGCAAAGGCCATGGACGAGCCCCTGTAGCCCAGACCCGGCAGCCGCCTGTCGAGCGCCTCGATCAAGGACATCTTCCCGGTCACGACCCGGGTGATGAAGATGTCGAAGATGAACTCTTCGCGGAACTGGTCCGGGTCGACCCCGAGATCGGCGAGCAGGTTCTCGTCCCATCGCCGTGTGCGTTCTGGCTTGGCGTGGTAGCCGTGCACGAGGACGCCATCGACGTCGAATACCAGGGCGCGGGTCATGTCCGATCCTCTGGGGGCATATTCTTGAATGCATGCCTGATGCCCCTGCCGTCCATGGTCGTGCCGGATCGGCGGGCAATGACATGCATATGGGTGTGAAAGACGGTCTGGCCGGCCAGAGCTCCGACATTCCAGCCGATGTTGTATCCCTCCGGAGCGAAGCGTTCGAGTGCAGTGCGGGCAGCAGCCAGGGCATTGGGCAGGTCCGCCCACTCCTCCTGGGTCATTTCGAAAGGAGACTGGCTGTGGCGGTGGGGAATGACCAATGTTGCCGCTGGAAGAGCCGCGTCATTGCTCAGCAGGACGTAGAAATGCTGCGTGTGGTGCACCGGATCGTCGGTCAAGAGGTGATTGTCCCGGCAAAAGCGGCAGCTCTCTTGCCTCATTTTCTCTTTGCCGGAATGGCCCCCAAGCCGTTCAGCACTTCCACCGGGATGCCCAGGTCCCGGATCACGTCGGCATGCCGGCGGAAGCCGATCAGTTCGCGCTGCACGAAATAGGCCCAGACGGCCTGTTGCGCTTCGGACAGCCGGCGCGGACGGTCTTCGCCAGATTGCAGCCCGGCCAGGGTCTCGATGACCCGGCGTTCAGCTGCGCCGAGCGAGCTGGCACGCTCGGCCTGAATTTCGTGGTCAATGGCTGCGGTGCCGGCCTCGGGCCGCACCATGCGGATCAGGTCGAGCGAATCGCGCAGGCTCGACACGCGGGGTCAGTCCGGTACGCTGGTTTGCAGGGCCAAGGCGTGCAAGGCGCCACCCATGTCGCCCTGGAGGCTGTCATAGACCAGCTTGTGCTGCTGCACGCGCGTCTTGCCGCGGAACTGCTCGGATTTCACGGCTGCGGCCCAGTGGTCACCGTCGCCGGCGAGGTCCCGGATTTCCACTTCCGCATCGGGCAGGGCAGCCTTGATGCGGCGCTCGATTTCGCTTGCGTCCATGGGCATGTGCTGTCTCCCGCTTGTCTGGAACAATGCCCGGAAGGTCCGGGGCAATGTCATTGATATGGCACGCGGAAGGGGCGGCTTCAACCAGCCCTATTGGGCCGGACTGGTCTCTTCTTCGGGAGCGACCTCGGCACCGATGCAGCAATCGGCATCGGAACGGGTGGCGAAATTGGCGATGATGAAATCGACGATGGGACGCGCCCGTTCCGCCTCTGCCGTGGCGTAGAGGCAATCGAGCACATAGCCGCGCCCATTGGAGACTGTCTCGGTGTGCACCACGGTCAGTGGAACACCCATGGTCGATTCCGGGCTGCTGCCATCATAGATGAGCGCGGTCGCATCCTGGTAGGGCACGGTGCCTTTGCTGGTGAGCGCGAAGCCGGGCATGATTTCGGACCATGACGCGGCGATATCGGCATCGTTGAGCGCGCCGAGCGCACCTTCCGCGGTCCAGCCGGTATCCTCCACTGGCACCACCGACATGTCGCATTGCAGCGGCGCTCCGGGATGGTTGATCGTCACCATGACCGGCTCCATGCTGTTGCCGGCCACGATCATCGGTTCGGGAAAGATCAGCGTATAGGGGCTGTCGGGCAGGATTGAGCGCGTGACGTTGACGCTTTGCGCCGCAGCGAGGCTGGGGCAGAGGACGAGGCCCAGTACGGCAAGTCCTGCCAATGCTGCTTGCTTCATCATCTACTCCTGAAAGAAAACGCCGTTCGATGGAGTGAGCAAAGCACTCCAAAGAACGGCGATCATATGGCAGGGCGCCGGAAAGGCCAGCCTAGCCGTTCATATAGCTGGGGAACCAGCTTTCATGCGCGCCGCGCAGCGTGGCCACTGCGACGGGGGTAGCACTGCCCAAGGTGAGGGTGGTGCCACCGGTCGTCCCGATCCAGGGTGCAAAGATTCCAAGCGATTCCGCCTCCTTCCAGAGGGCCGCGATTTCATCGCCCTGCGGGTCGAGGTTGAGCGTCACGAGATAACGGCCCTGGTCTTCGCCGAAGAAGGTGAGGATGGGGTCATTGCCCTCGACATCGGTCACGGTAGCGCCGATGCCGCCGGCAATGGCCATTTCGGCCAATGCGACGCCGAGACCGCCGTCGGAAAGATCGTGGCAGGCGGTGACGACGCCGGAACGGATCAGCTTGCGCACGAAGTCGCCTGTCTTGCGTTCAGCAGCAAGGTCGACATGCGGGGCGTCGCCATCGCGGCGGCCGAAGAGGTCGCGCAGGTAGATCGACTGGCCCAGGTGCGTACCCCGCTCGGCGGGGCCACCAATGAGCAGGATCGGCTGGTTCTCGGCCACAAAGCCAATGCCGACGCTCTGCGTCCACTCCGGTAGCAGGCCAACCCCGCCAATGGTCGGGGTCGGCAGGATGCCGCGGCCGTTGGTCTCGTTGTAGAGGCTGACATTGCCCGAGACGATCGGGAAGTCGAGCGCGCGGCAAGCGTCGCCGATGCCCTCGATGGCTTTGACGAACTGGCCCATGATTTCCGGGCGCTCGGGATTGCCGAAGTTGAGGTTATCGGTCGCGGCCAGTGGCTCCGCACCGGTAGCCGTCAGGTTACGCCAGCATTCAGCCACGGCCTGCTTGCCGCCCTCATAGGGATTGGCTTCGCAGTAGCGCGGATTGACGTCCGACGAGAAAGCGAGGCCCTTGGTGTCATGGCCCTCGACGCGGATGACGCCGGCATCGCCGCCCGGGCGCTGCATGGTATTGCCCTGGATCAGGGTGTCATATTGCTCATAGACCCAGCGGCGCGAGGAGCACTGGTGGCCGCCGACCAGCGCCAGCAGCGCCTCGGCAACGTCCATCTGCGGCACGTCGGACTTGGCGAGGGCAGCCGGAACCTTGGGTTCGATCCAGGGGCGGTCATATTCAGGGGCTTCGTCGCCCAGTTCCTTGATCGGCAGGTTGGCGACCTCATCGCCCTGCCAGATGACGCGGAAGCGGAGGTCATCGGTGGTGTGGCCGACGGTGGCGAAGTCGAGTTCCCACTTTTCGAAGACCTTGCGGGCGACCGCTTCCTTGTCCGGATGCAGCACCATGAGCATGCGCTCCTGGCTTTCCGACAGCATCATTTCATAGGCCGTCATATGGGCCTCGCGCACCGGCACCTTGTCGAGGTCGAGCTCAATGCCGAGGTCGCCCTTGGCACCCATTTCGACGGCGGAGCAGGTGAGGCCGGCCGCGCCCATGTCCTGGATGGCGATGACGGCACCGGTGGCCATCAGTTCAAGGCAGGCTTCGAGCAGGCGCTTTTCGGTGAACGGGTCGCCAACCTGCACGGTGGGGCGCTTTTCCTCGATGTCGTCGCCGAACTCGGCCGAGGCCATGGTGGCGCCGCCGACACCGTCGCGGCCGGTCTTGGCGCCCAGATAGACGACGGGAAGACCGACGCCTTCGGCCTTCGAATAGAAGATCTTGTCGGTGTCGGCCAGGCCCGCAGCGAAGGCGTTGACCAGGATATTGCCATTGTAGCGCGCGTCGAACTCGACTTCACCGCCAACGGTCGGTACGCCGAAGCTGTTGCCATAGCCGCCAACGCCGGCCACCACGCCATTGACCAGGTGGCGGGTCTTTTCATGGCTCGGATCGCCGAAGCGCAGTGCATTCATCGCCGCAACAGGGCGGGCACCCATGGTGAAGACGTCGCGCAGGATGCCGCCGACGCCGGTCGCCGCGCCCTGATAGGGCTCGATGAAGCTGGGGTGGTTGTGCGATTCCATCTTGAAGACGATCGCCTGGCCATCGCCGATATCGACGACGCCGGCATTCTCGCCCGGTCCCTGGATGACGCGCGGCCCCTTGGTGGGCAGGGTGCGCAGCCACTTTTTCGAGCTCTTGTACGAGCAATGCTCGTTCCACATGGCCGAGAAGATGCCCAGTTCCGTATAGGTCGGCTCGCGGCCGATCAGGTCGAGGATCTTCTGGTACTCATCGGGCTTGAGGCCATGGCTGGCGACCAGTTCGGGGGTGATGGCGATGTCGTTGCGAAGGGTCATCAGAGGCAGTCCCGGGAGGAGATCAGGTGGTGGCAGCCCGGCGCGCCAGCGCCCGGTCGATACCGATGGTGATGAGGTAGAGAATGGCGAGGCCGAGAGCGACCATCGTCACGTTGATGGCCACCTGCCCATAGCCCAGTTCGAATGCATTGAGCGTGGGGTAAGGGTAGGCGTTGGTGATCGCGCCGCGCGCCATGACATAGGCCAGGTAGATCAGCGGCGGCACCAGCATGGCGGGCACGGCAGGATAGTCCAGCGCGCCGTGTCGCTGCGTGGTCGCCCACCAGGCCATATAGAGCAGCGGCGCCGCGTAATGCAGCAGGTAGTCGCAGACGAGGAACAGCCCCTCTGGCTGCCAGATGGGGCGCAGCATGACGTGATAGAAGATCATCACCAGCGCCATGACGCCCGCCATCATGGCGCGGGTTGCCGGCTTGCGGAACCAGCCAAGCCCGGCCCAGGCGGCCAGCTCCGAGAGATAGATCAGCGTGATGGTGAGGTTGGTGAGGATGGTGAAGAAGCTGAAGAACTGCACCAGCGCGGCCGGCAGGCTCATGCCATTGGCCATGTAGGCCGGGATGGAGATCGCGAATTGCAGCCCCAGCGCCACGACGCCGAGCAGCAGTCCCGCCCATGTCAGCGCTGGTTTGAGCATGCCCTGTTCGTCACGCCACCTGCTTGAGGACCGACGCGAAGAGGGCCCGCCCATCATCGCCGCCATGCGCGGCTTCGATCAGGTTTTCCGGGTGCGGCATCAGGCCCAGCACATTCTTCTGCTCGTTGAAGATGCCGGCAATGTCGTGGATCGAGCCGTTGGGATTGGTGCCCTCGGCGTAGCGGAAGGCCACGCGGCCTTCGCCCTCGATACGCTTGAGCGTCTCGGCATCGGCAAAGTAATTGCCATCGTGATGGGCCACCGGGCAGCGGATGATCTGGCCCTTGGCGTAGCCCCGGGTGAAGTCGGTCTCGGCATTGACGACTTCGAGCTTGACCTCGCGGCAGACGAATTTGAGCGAGGTATTGCGCATCAGCGCGCCGGGCAGAAGCCCTGCCTCGATAAGGATCTGGAAGCCGTTGCAGACGCCGAGGACCTTGACACCCTTGGCAGCGCGCTCGCGCAGCTTGTCCATGATGGGGGAGCGGGCAGCGATGGCGCCGCAGCGCAGATAGTCGCCATAGGAGAAGCCGCCGGGGATGACGATCAGGTCGGCATCGGGAATATCGGCATCCTGGTGCCAGACGACCGCTGGCTTGACGCCCCCGATCTTGGTCAGCGCCGCGATCATGTCGCGGTCACGATTGAGGCCCGGAAACACGATGACGGCGGCCTTCATCGGTCTATCCTTTTTCGTCTGTCAGGGATGCGCGAGGCCCTTGTGGTGAGTCTTGCTCCAAAAGGCAAGGGGCTCCGCTGCTTCCCGCGCGAATTGGCAGCTCAATGTGGCGCAAAGGTGGAACTGTGACGGCCATGGGACCGTTGCTCTCGCACACTGTCACAGGGAGGCCGACCATGCAGCAACAGACACCACCCGAGGCCAGGCCGATGACCGTCCGCGGCAAGGATGGCAAGGCGCATTTGCTCAGCGACATGAAGCCCGAGCCGCGCCCGGCAACGCCGCAGCCCCGCATAAGGCCGATCGTGCCCACGATCTTCCGTGCGCCCGACTGAGCGGCTCGCAACGGCCAATGAAAATGGGCCGGTCCATCGACCGGCCCTTTCTATTCGGCGGGGGCAGGCTGGGCAGACGACCGCGGCCGCGTGCCAGGCAGGTGCGCCCAGGCGGGACGTTCAAACAGGAAGCGCCCGAAGCCGGTCTTCTGCACGATCCACCACAGGGCCAGCGGCGAAACGATGGCGACTGCCATGGTGAGAAGGCTCAAAAGGTTCGGCTCATCCAGACCCAGCCGCAGGAACACGGTGCGCGCAATGCCCATGGGCAGGACGAAGGCCACGTAGATCACCAGCGATTTCGATCCCATCCAGCGCAGCCAATCCATGAAGGGCAGGCGGGTCAGCATGGCCGCGACCATGCAGATGGCGGCCGCGCCGGCCAGCGCAAGGATCAGGTGGAGGCCGGGCAGGGCGCCCCAGCCCATCTGGATATGCACCGGATCCATGACGAAGCCGGGCGAGAATACCATGACGGCATTCACCACTGCCCAGGCGGCGAGGGCGCCAAGTGCCAGCGCGACATGGTCCGCGGACCAGTCGGCGAGCTTGAAGATCCGTGGCGCAAACACGGCGCCAGCATAGAAGTAGACGAAATACTCGGCGAACTGGTCGATCAGATAGCTGCCGGTATGGATGCTGGCCATTTGCAGGATGGCGCCGACTGCAAGTACGCCCCAGGCCGAGGCCTTGATCTCATGCAGGAATTTGGCGACCAGCCCGAAGACCGCCAGCATGTAGATGAACCAGAGCACGCCATAGGGTTCCACCACGGCCCAGGCCAGCGAACTTGCCGCGCCGCTGAAATCGCGGGCAATCAGCGCTTCCTTGAAGACGATGTGGATCACGGCCCAGAGGGCATAGAAATAGGCGTAGTGCACCACGCGCCGGTCGGCATAGCTTTTCCAGGGCCGGTCAATCACCTGGCTCAGGAACAGGCCTGAAAGCACGAAGAATTCCGGCATGCGGAAGGGCGTGGCAAAGGCGATGGTCCAATGCAGGAAGCCTACCTGTCCGGTATCCTCGCCGACACTGGCGGCGCAATACATGGTGACCACGAGAAAGATGGACAGGCCCTTGGCCATATCCACCCAGTCGAGCCTGGATTTGGTGGTTTGCATCATGGTTCCCGTCTTCATCTGCGGAGAACCTAGACCCGAACCCGATCCGTTGGGGTTAAGCGCGCCGCTTCATCGGCACAAATGCTTGGATTTGGTAACGAGAGTCTTGCGCTGGTCTATTCAATGCGGAAGGCCGCGGCGTCGTAGAAGTCGATACTCTCCTTTTCGCCGATCTTCACCGGCGTCGCTCCCTGCGCCCTGAAGGCGTCGAGGACCGGTCCGCATCTGATGCAGATCATCCAGAACGGCCTTGCCTTGGCGAGCACCGAGGGCGCTACGACCTTGGGGGTGTGGTCGCGCCACACGATCGCGTCGGCCAGTTGGCCATTGTTTCCGTTGATCATCCGTATGCCGTTCTCGGCGGCCCATTCGGGAATGACCATGTCGGGCCAGCCGACGAGGTCGGTCTCCGGATTGAATCCCGCTCCGGCATCGGCGCGGACGATTGCGTAGAGGTCGTCCTTGGCCCAGCCCGGTTCGCTGAGGCGCTGGGTCACCACCACGAGACCGACCGCGACCTGGGGAACCAGGAGGGCGATCAGCACCCATCGCCGGGCGCGGTTCATGCCGGCCGCCATGAAGGCGATGAAGCACAGCATGGTCTGGAACGCAGCGTGCCAGGGCGACCGCCCGTAGATCAGGCCTGCCGCGACCGAAAAGCTGATCAGCAGCGCGAGCAGGGTCACCAACATGACCGGACGATCGCGCAGCGCAAAGATCAGGGCCACGACGATGATGAGGGCGGTGAGCGGTCCGCGGATGGGCTCGAGCATGACGGCCCAGCTCAGGATCTGGAACGTATCCGTCAGGAGGTCACCGGTTTCGGGGCCGGCAGTGGGGTTTCCCAGCCCGGACAGGATTGCCGAGGCGCCGAACAGGGCGGCGAGAATGGCAGGCGGCAGGAGCTTGAGGACAGGCGTTCCCTTGCTCGCTTGCCACACCAGCCAGAAGGCGAAGAAGAGGCCGCAGAAGAAGTGCAGGCCGCAGGCGAGTGCCAGAACCCAGGTGGAGGCGACCGGACGATTGGCGCGGTCGAGCAGGAGGGCCGAGATAACGCAGGTGAAGACCAGCGGATAGGGGCGGAAGTGATAGCCCCAATATTGCAGCACGGCGAAGCTGAAGAGCATCAGGACGAGCAGCATGACCTCGCTGCGCAGCAGCCGGTACAGCAGCACGGCATTGAGGATGGCGATCCCGGTATTGAGATAGCGTGCGTGGTTGTAGTCCAGTACGGCCGAGATGCTGCGGAGCAGCCAGTGCCAGAGCGGCGGGTGGCCTTCGCCGGGCAGGATCAGCAAGTCGAGCGGGTTGGTCAACTTGGTGGCAAGCAGCCAGGCTTGGGCTTCGTCGACCCAGGCGTCATGGGTTACGACCAAGGCGACTTGCAGCACGGCATAGAGGATCACCGCCGCAATGGCGACGACGGTGTCCGCCCGGCTGGGTTCGGCGGGAATATCGGTCCGGTCAGGCGACGCGGCGCGGAACCAGGCGTTCTTCAATCCTGACAGTGCCTGCATCGCCGCCCTCGTGATATTCAGCGTCCTCGTTGACGGTCCAGACGTTGTGCTGGATCGTGCCGGCCATGATGTTGCGGGCCGTGAGCATGCCCGTCATCATGGCGTGGTCCTGGTTGTTGTACTTGTGCATGCCGTTGCGACCCGCCAGATGCAGGTTGCTGAAGCCGGCTTCCAGGCCCTCGGCAATCGTATCGACATGCAGCTTGTAGGCGTCGTCATAGACCGGGTAGGCCTTGGGCTGGCGCACCACTGAGCCATCCACGATGTCCTCGGCGCGGGCCAGGCCCAGCTGCGCGATCTCCCGCTTGGCGCGCGCGATGAGATCGGCATCGTCCATGTCCCAGGTCTCGTCGCCGGCGTTGCAGAAATATTCCATGCCGTAGCAGGCCGTGTCCGGATCGGGCACCATGTCCGGAGACCAGGATTTGAAGTTCTGGATGCGTCCGACCTTCACATTCGGATCGTGGATGTAGATCCAGTTATCGTCAAAGCTCTCCTTGCCGCGCATGATCAGCCCGACGATGAGGAAATCGCGATAGCGCAGCCCGGCAGCGGCCTGCGCCACCGCGGGGTCCTTGTCGGCGCCCAACATGCGCACCAGTTCATTGATGGCGGCGGTCGATACGAGGTGGTCTGCCGTGACCTTCGTTTCGCGCCCCTCGGCATCGGTGACAATGGCAACCCATTGCCCGGTCTGCTTGTGCTGTGTGAGGGCGGTAATGGTCGATCCCATCATCACCTTGCCACCCTGTTCGACGATCTTGTCGCGGGCGCGTTCCCACATCTGGCCCGGGCCCAGGCGCGGATAGCGGAAGGAATTGATCAGGGTCTTGATGATCTCGCCCTTGGTTTCAGGCTTCTTGCCCAGGCCGAAGCTTTGGACAATGGCCTGATAGAGGTTGAGGCCCTTGATGCGCTGGGCCGCCCAGTCGGCGGAAATCTCCGTGCACTTCATGCCCCAGACCTTCTCGGTATAGGTCTTGAAGAAGATTTCGAAGAGGCGGCGGCCGAAATTGTTGACCACCCATTGCTCAAAACTGACGACGTGGCGATAGGGGCGAGCCTTGGCCCAGGCATAGGAGAGGACGCAGCGCACAGCTTCGATGGGCCCCAGCTTGATCAGCGCGTCCATGGCGCGCAGCGGGTAATCAAACAGCTTGCCATTGTAGTAGATGCGGCTCGAGCGCGGGCGCTGCAGCATCTCGTCGCCCATGATCTCGGTCCACCAGGCTTCGACTTCGGCGCTCTTGGAGAAGAACCGGTGCCCGCCAATGTCAAAGCGATAGCCCTTGTAGTTCACGGTGCGGGAGATGCCGCCCACATAGACAGGATCGCGCTCGACCACGGCGACGCTGCGCCCGGCCTTGGTCAATTCATAGGCTGTGGTGAGGCCCGCCGGGCCGGCGCCGATGATGAGGGTTTCGACATGCATCAGGACACCATGGTTGTTCGAGCGCGGAGACGTTTCCGGAAGCCGCCGGCAAAGGAAATGTGGCGATGGGCGAGGAAGGAATAGATTGTCACGATGCCCACGGCGCACAGATGGGCCAGCCTCTCGACCGGCAGGGAGACGGGGAGGGCCAGAAGGAAGGCAAAGACGGGCAGGCTGAGCAGGGCGACCAGCATGTAGGCCACGACTATGCGCAGCACGGCGGTGGAGATGGACACGCCGAGAAACGTCAGAAACTGCTGATGGATGCGGCGTCCGTCGGTGCGGAAGACGTAACGACGCGACAACAGGAAATTGACCGTGAGCCCGCACGCGGCGCCGATGGCGATGGCCAGGCCAAGCGCCAGGGACGCATTTGCCACGACGAACTGCAAGCACAGCTGAACCGTCGCAACATCCACTACGGTGGCTGCTCCGGCGGTCAGCAGATATTTTGGAAATGAAGCCAAGTGCTAGTCGTTCACGTCAGAGTGTTTCAACGTGAAGCTAGCTGGGCCCGGCTTAACAAAGGGTCACTAAAACAGTGTCGGACAGCAAATCCGCAGTGTTCTACTTTGACCGAGTGGCCTGTCAGACAGGCACGGACGCGTAGGCCGCAAACAGAAGGCCGAGCGAAGAGAAGAACATGACGGTGAGGGCGATCTGGGTCTTGCGCATAGTCATACGGTCCTGCGCCAAAGGGGGCGCGAAAAAGGTTGTAGCCGGAGAGGCGTTAATTTGTGATTTCGACCGAGTAGTTTTCGATCACGGTGTTGGCGAGGAGCTTTTCGCACATCGCGTTGATCTGGGAACGCGCGGATTCCGCATCGGTTCCCGACACCTCGAAATCGAATACCTTGCCCTGCCGGACGCCGGCAACCCCAGCAAAGCCGAGGCTGGCCAGCGAGCCTTCGATAGCCTGGCCCTGGGGGTCGAGAACGCCGTTCTTGAGCGTGACGATGACGCGCGCCTTCATTGCAGCTTTCCCTAAAATGATTACTGGACCAGGCGCGGACCGGTGGTCAGCGCATTGTCGTTTTCAACAAGGATGCCGAGGCGCTGGGCGACCTCGCGATAGTTCTCGACGAGGCCCCCGAGGCCTTCGCGGAAACGGTCCTTGTCCATCTTGTTGCGGGTCTTGATGTCCCACAGGCGGCAATTGTCCGGGCTGATCTCGTCGGCCAGGACAATGCGCATCATGTCACCCTCATAGAGGCGACCGCATTCGATCTTGAAGTCGACGAGCTGGATGCCCACGCCCATGAACAGGCCGGTCAGGAAATCGTTGATGCGGACAGCCAGGCTCATGATGTCATCGAGCTCGGCGGGGGTCGCCCAGCCAAAGGCGGTAATATGCTCTTCCGACACCATCGGGTCGCCCAGGGCGTCGTCCTTGTAGCAGAATTCGATGATCGAGCGGGGCAGGCGCGTGCCGGGCTCGAGGCCGAGGCGCTTTACCAGCGAGCCGGCGGCCACGTTGCGCACGATCACTTCAAGCGGCACGATCTCGACTTCCTTGATCAGCTGCTCGC
>CAMLKN010000029.1 GCA_946480655.1 uncultured Devosia sp.
GCAGACCGTCCAATTGGCTTGCGGCGCAGGGGACACGATGATACATGCCGCGCCAGGCCGGTATAGCTCAGTTGGTAGAGCACCTGATTCGGATCGGTCGGCTTTCTCATGAACGCCTTCAGCGAAGCGGCCCTGGACGAGCGCCTTGCGGCCAGCCAGCGCACGGTCATCTACCCCCTGGCAATGACGGTGCTGGACGCATCGGGGAACACCCGGACTGCCTTGGCCATCAACGAGGTCTCACTCTTCCGCTCGACCTATCAGGCGGCGAAGCTTCAGATTCTCGTGGACGGGGAAGTCAGGCTTGATGAGCTGATCTGCGACGGGGCCCTGCTCGCCACTCCCGCCGGCTCGACTGCCTATAACCTGTCCGCCCATGGCCCAATCCTGCCCATCGAAGCGCCCCTGCTTGCGCTGACGCCGATTTCTCCGTTCCGCCCGCGCCGTTGGCGGGGTGCGATCCTGTCCAATCGGGCCGAGGTCAAGTTCGTCACGCGCGAATCCAGCAAGCGCCCCGTCAGTGCCGTGGCCGACAACGTCGAATTCCAGAATGTGATCGAGGTAACGGTTCGGGAAGATCGCTCGCACGGCGTCACGCTCCTCTTCGATCCTGGGACCAGCCTCGAGGAACGGGTTCTCAGCGAGCAGTTCCGTTTTTGACGGTCACGCGGCCGGAAGCTGCCGCTGCAGAGCGGCGGCCGGCAGGTTCATGACAGCCTCGGCATTCATGGCGAATGCCGCCATCACCCCGCGCGCGGCCTTTCGGGCCAGCGCAATATTCTGGCCATTGAGGTAACTGAACGCCTCCTCCAGTTCGAGGGGTATGGCGCCTTGATACTCGGCGATGAGTTCCTCGGTCAGCGCCGTAATGACATAGTGACGGGCGGCCAGGTCGTCCGCGAGGTCAGCGGTACGGGCCAGCATGACGAGGCGAACCAGCAGGCTGCTGGTGGCGGGAGACAGGCCGCACCGCGTGAAGAGGGCGTTGAGGGCAGGACGGCTACCGCTCTCAAGCAGCGTAAAGACCTTGCGGCTTCCCGTCCTGGCCAGTTCGGCAACACAGGCGGCGAAGAACATCACCCTGCCCGTCACCATTGCATGCAGCAGCAACCGCGCGTTGAGCTGGTCGGTGCCGACCAGGGTCTCCACGTAGTCCGCGCGGTCTGTTTCGCTTTCCGACTCCCCGATCGCCGCCACGGCCGTATCCGAACCGTCACGCATCAATCGGGTGAGCCGGTCACTGGAAAGCGCTCCCTTGACGAGGCGGCACGCGGCCAGGCTCGCCGTCACCTGGCGCACCAGAACCAGGCGGCCCTGTGCCGGCAAGTCGTCGCGGGCGAGCAGGACTCCGCGCATTTCCGCGTCATCTGCAGCAGACTCCGCGAGCGCCGCGAGAACCTGGGCCGGAACCGGGACATCCGTCCGCCGCAACAGCCTCAGCGTGAGACCACGATCGCCCCTTGCAATCATCACCGCCGCCAGCCTTTCGCTCAGGGCCTGACGCTGGGCAATCGCAACGAGAGTGGAGATGTCGGCCTGCACGGCGATGGGTATCAGGTCCGCATCCACAAGCACGGGAGAATACTGGAGCACGGCCCGCGCGATCACGGCGCTATCCTGCAGGAGCGACAGCATCACCGGCCGGGGAGCGGCCTCGGCGTGCAACAGCCCATAGGCCAATGCCGCACGCACCTTGACCGATGAGTCATCGAGAAACCCGACAAGCGCGGCATAGAGCGCCGCATGTTCATCGGCTGGCCCCTGATGATTGAGATAGGCCAGCGCTGCCATATGCGCGGCGCGACCCCGCACATCACTGTCGCGCGACTGAGACATTTCAGCGAACGCGTTGTAACCGATCATCACTCACTCCACGACTATGGGAGCAAGCTATCCATCAAGGCTTAAGGAACGGTTCACCATAAATATGGCGCGGTCACTCGCCGGGCCAGGAGGTCACGGGTCGTCAGGCGCCGAGCAGAAAACCGAAGGACAGCGTTATTGCCTGCCAGGCGGCAACGACCAGCCCCCAGGACAGGAGCGCCAGGCCGGCAACCACGAGCCCGCGCGGCAGCATGACCGCCCTGTGGCCCATGTGTACGTGCGACTGGTGTGCCATCTACACTCTCCCGTAGCCTCGCCTATGCGAACGGCACCAATAAGCGCCCAACTTCTTAACGGGCGTTGAAATGGATTGATTGCAATGCGACCAATTCGGTCTATTGGCTGTAGAGCTGGGTAAAGAAGGCCGATCCGCCCTGCCCGTCCTGGCCAGCGCCTTCCGGCTCGGTCTTGAATAGGCCTGTAAACGACATGTTCTCCGGCGAGAAGCGCGATGGCAGCGGCGGCTCGGCCGAAGGCTGTGAACCTGCCTCGGTGCCGGTCATCTGCTGGGCGGCGAAGGCGGCATTGCCGCCTTCATGCTTGGCCACCAGGACCTGGTAGACCTGCCTTATGGTCCGCGCCTGTCCGTCCCGATCATAGAAAATGGCCCTGTTCGCAGAGGCCTGCCGTGGAAACAGGTCGACGGCGCGCTGGTCTGGATTGTCCAACCCGGCCTTGAACATCTTCTCCGCGCCCTGCGCGCCGAGGAAATGCGCGATATAGAGTTCCCCCGCACTCGGCATCCGCCCGAAGACTGAGCGCAGATATTCGCCATTGGAACGGGTAAAGGCCGCCGCGAGGTCAGCCGCAATTTCGGGGTTTTCCCGCAGCCCCAGGATTTGTGCGCGCCGCGAGGGGTCGGTCACCACATAGTCGCCGCTGGCAGTCCTGGAAATCTGGTCGGCATAGGACTGGTAGCCCAGCCTTGGCCCCTCTTCCTTCATGACCTGAAGCCAGGTGCCTTCAAGGAACTGGAAAAGCCCAACCGCCGACGACGTGCTGGCGCGCGCCTGCGGATCGAGGCTGCTTTCCCGCATGGCCGTCTGCAGCAGGTAGCCGAAATCCACGCCACTGCGGTTCCCCGCGGCGGTGAGCGCATTCGCCAGGCTCTGCGAAATGGAAATCGGCTGGACGCCCATGGAGTCATCGTTCTCGAATCGATGACCCATTCTAGCAGCGGCCTCCGTTAACGCACTGTTAACCAGGCATGACCGGGGGCTGCCAGTAGTCGACGATCTCGTCGAGGGCGGGACGCGGACGATCCTCGGGCACGATGGTCGGCGTCCCGATATGGACAAATCCCACGAAGCGCTCGCCCTCCCTGGCGCCCAGGGCCGCGGCGGCCACCGGATCGAATGTGAACCAGCGCGTCACCCAGCACGCGGCAAAGCCCATGGCGTGAGCGGCATGCACGAGGTTGAAAGCCACATTGCCGGCCGAAAGCACTTGCTCGAACTCGGGCACCTTGGGATGGGGCTGCGGCCTGGAGATGACGCCGACGGTCAGGGGTGCCGGCATGAAGCGCTGTCTTTCGATATCGAGGCTTGCCGCGTCGAGCTCGGAATTGTTCTCCAGGGCGATCCGCGCGAGCACCTCTCCCGCCGACAGCCGGGCGTCGCCGTCAAAGATGACCAGTCGCCACGGGGTCAGCTTGCCGTGGTCCGGAACCCGGGTGGCTATGGTCAGCATCGTGCTGAGCTGGTCGGCACTCGGGCCGGGGTCGCGCAGGAAAGCCTGGCCAACGGACCGGCGGGACAGAAGATAGTCGATGACGGCCTGGTTTTCTGACATGAGCGCTCCTTCATGTCTCTCATAGTCGGCGAACGCACTGGTATCCAAGCCCTATTGGAAAATATCCGTGAACGGCGAGGATCAGGTTCAAAACCGCCGCGGACTGTGACACAGCTTGTCCCCAATTGCGGCCTAGGCATGTAGGAGTCGGGTCGCAATCAGGTGCCGGACGAGGAGAGTGAATGCATTCGGCAAGACAGTTTGTGATCCTGGTCAGCCTTCTGTTGGGGCTGGGCATGGCTCCCGACATGCCTCAGGCTTTCGCCCAGGGCGCTGTCGAGATCCCGCCCCTGCCCCGCCCGAGGCCGGATCGTGACGCCATCACGGAGGCACCGCCGGCCGAAGTGAATGCCGCAACGGAGGCCATCGCCGCCCTGGCCGACGTGCCACAGGCGCTGACGCTTTCGGCCCGCATCACGCAGGACGGCGCCTCCATCACCGAGGGACTGGTGTGGCGCATATTCGATAGCGCTCCGGACGAGAGCGGCGAAATGGCGCTCATCGCCAAGGCTGAAGGTGGAAATGCCGCGCTCGAGCTGAAGCCGGGCGACTATGTGGTGCATGTCGCCTACGGGCAGGCGCAGGTCAGCGAAACGCTCTCGATCGTCCCCGGCGAAAACAGCCTCGATGTCATCCTCGACGCAGGCGCTCTGCGCCTCAACTCCGCAGTCACCGGCGATATTCCCATCTCGCCGGCGCTTCTGCATTTCGACATCTATACCGGCGGCGCCGAGGCTGGCCGCGCTCTGATCGCGGACAACCTGCCGCCCAACGAGATCGTGACCCTCAACGCAGGCACCTATCACATCGTCTCGCGCTTCGGCACGATCAACGCGGAGGTCCGCGCCGACCTTCGCGTCGAGCCGGGTCAGTTGACGGACGCGACCCTCTACCACCACGCCGCCGAGGTTTCCTTCAAGCTGGTTTCCGAGGAAGGGGGCGAGGCCATCGCCGACGTGGAATGGACCGTCAAGACGGCAGACGGCGCCACCGTCTTCAGCGACCGCGGGGCCTTCCCCTCGACCGTACTGGCCCAGGGAGAGTATCTGGTTCTGGCCAAGCTGGGTGACCAGGTCTTCAACCGGGAGATTGAGATCCAGCCAGGAAGCCCGCGGGAAATCGAGCTTCTGACCAGCGTCTATTCCGGCTGATCTTTCGCTTCTTGGCGAGGCAACTTGACGTCCCCCCGCAGGCAGGTCTTTGTTCTCGCACGCGGTCACGGTCAACGCTCCGCCAGGACGGACCCTCTGATGCCCGAAGATTGAAGAGCATGGAACGGGAGAAAACCATGTTGAATGACAAGCGCGTCCGCACGATCGTTTCCACCGTCGCGGCGACGTGTCTGCTGGGCGTTGCCCTGCCCCAGACTGCGGTGCTGGCCAAGGAGAAGGTCAAGCCGGCACCAGCCACAAGCTCCGAGATGCAGGTCGACTATAGCGTTGACATTCCAAGCATCGATGCCGTCGACGCCAATGTGTCCGATGACATTCTGGCCGACGTCCTGAGCGGTAATATCGCCGGACACGCCGAGGAACTGGCGGCACTCGATGCCACCAGCATTTCGGTCCCCGAGATTGTCGTCAGCGTCTCCTCTGAATCCGATGGATCTTCGCAGGAGGCCACGATCACCCTGGCCGGCGTGCTGCTGAACGACGTGGTCGATGGCAAGGCCGGCACCGTGAGCATTGAAAGCATCAGTCTGGTCGCGGACGATGTCACCTCCGACTTCGGCGCCATGTCCGCGGCCAATCTCGACATTGGCGGCATTCTTGGCGTCTATGGCCTCGTCGATGCGGGTGGACAGACCGAACTTGAAGTCATCTACACCGATCTCGTCGCCGAAGGCGGCACGCTCGTCTCCGAAGAGGTCTCCTGCACGATCGGCGGCGTCAGCGGGGCTGAATTCAAGGCGCGCCCCCTCAAGACGTCCTTTGCCGAAATGATGGCCATCGCCCAGGCCATGGAGGACAACCCGGACACCGTCGACCCGGTGCTCATGGGCAAGTTCCTCAAGATGTATGCCGACATCCTTACGGCCTTTGAAACCTCCGAAGTGACTTTCGACGGCGTCGACTGCGAAGGCACCAATGACGAGGGTCAGGCCATGACCTTTGCCGTAGCCGGCATGTCCATGGGCGGCATGAGCCCGGGCCTCTACCCGGCAATCACCATGGATGGCTTGTCCATCGATGTCGAAAACGACGGGTTCATGACCCTCGACAATTTCACCTTCAAGCCGATGGACTTGACGACGACCATTGCCACGCTCGAAGGCGCGCCAGCCGAGGTCGACGAGGCCTGGCTCGAAGCCAATGCCCGCGGCCTGATCCCGGCCATGGAGGGCTTCTCCCTGACCGGTCTGGACATCGACATTCCCGATCCGGACGCCCCCGATACCCGCATCCAGGCCAAGGTCGGAGCCTTCGACCTGTCGCTGGCCAGCTATCTCAACGGCATCCCCACCGACCTCGATGTCTCCGCCTCGGGCATCCAGGCCGAAATTCCGGCCGATAGCGGTGATGAGTCTTTTGAACAACTCCGCGCTCTGGGCATTACCAGTATCGACGCAGGCTTCCGCGTCGCTGCCGCCTGGGATGAAGCCAACGACACCATCGTCGTCGAAGAAGTGTCCCTGAACGGCGCTGACCTGGCGAGCGTTCTGATTGCCGGGCTTGTCACCAATGCGACGGAAGACCTGTTCGCGCTCGACAACGACGTCGCGATGGCCGCGGGCATGGGTCTTGCGGTCAAGGAACTTGACTTGACCGTCACCGATGCAGGTCTTTCCGATATCATTCTGGCCGTCGTGGCTGCCGAACAGGGGGCCGACCCGGCCTCCCTGCGCCCGGTCTTTGCCGGGCTCGCCCAGGGCACTGTCATCAGCATGATGGCCGGAGCGGCCGATGCCGCCAAGCTCGGCGACGCGATCAATGCCTTCGTCTCCGGCAATGCCAAGACGCTGGTCATCGGCATCGAGGCCAAGACCGATCCCGGCCTGGGGATGATGGACTTCATGGAAGCGGAAGAAGACCCGACCACCCTCCTCGGCAAGGTCAACATCACCGCGGAAGCCAAGTAATAGGCACTGGCGACAGGCAAAGGGCCGCTCCTCGGAGCGGCCCTTCTGCTATTGGGCCGTTTCGCGAGCCGCGACGCTCAGGCCCCAGTCGAGCAGCTCCCGCGCCTTTTCGGGCGAGCGGGCCTCTACGTAGCAGCGCAATTCCGGCGCATTGCCGGACGCACGGAAATGCACCATGTCGCCCTCGCCGGTCCAGAACTGAAGGCCATCGATATCGGCGCGGCGCGACAGGCCATAGGGCCCGAACGTGCTGGCCGCATAACCCTCGGCATTGCGAAGCCGGTCGAGGAAAGCCGCGCTGCGCTCGCTGGGAATGTTCTGCAGCCGGTCCGCAACCGCATGCTGGAGCGGCAGGGCCGAAACGACCCTGGATAACGGCTCGTCCACGCGCGCGCTTTCACCCAAGGCACAGAGCATGGGCAGGATGGCGTCGCGCGTCACCAGCGGCTCCAGGGAGTGGCCATTGGCCGAAACGCCCTGCCCCACGAATGTACCGCCATTGGCCTCGAAGCCGATCACGGCGCCGCTGGCCGCTTCCATCGCCGCGACCACGAATGGTGACCCGACACGGGTGCGCAGAACCGAGGGGAAGACGCCCAGGTCTTCGATCGCCGAATTGGAGGTGACGGGCGTCACCACGCAATCGGCCTCAAGATACCGCGCGGCCAGCAGCCCCAGCACGTCGCCACGGATGAACTGGCCCTTCTCGTCCACGAGCAAGGGCCGGTCCCCATCGCCATCGGCGGAAACGACCGCATCAAGGCCGTGTTCTCGTATCCATCCGGGAATTGGCGCAAAGACTTCGTCACCGAAAGCTTCGGTATCCACCGGCACGAAGCCCTCGATGCGCCCGAGGCCGATCGTTTCCGCACCGAAATGGCGCAGCACCTGACCAATCAGGTCACGCGCGACCGTAGAATGCTCGAACACGCCAATGCGGCGGCCGGCCAGGGCATTCTCGGGCAGCAGTGAGGTGAAGCGCCCGAAATAGCGCCGTGTGGCGGCATCGGCTTCATCAGTCGCCTTTTCGAGAGTGCCGGGCACTTCCGCGCCATCGAGGGCCGCAACAATTCCGGCCTCGTCGGCTTTGCTGATCTCGCCACTGGGCAGATAGAATTTGAGCCCGTTCCGGTCAGCGGGAATGTGGCTGCCCGTCACCATGATCGCCGCCCCCCCATTGGCAATGGCATGCAGCGCCAGTGCCGGCGTGGGCAAGGCGCCGCAATCGACCGGCTCCAGGCCCGCGGCGACCACGGCAGCGGCGCAGTCGCCCAGAATGGCCGGACTCGACGGGCGGAAATCCCGCCCAAGGAAGACCCGGCTCACCGGCCTTGCCCCGGACACAC
Source organism: uncultured Devosia sp. (assembly GCA_946480655.1). The sequence goes on from CAMLKN010000029.1 coordinate 8,101, forward strand.
CGAGATGGCGCAGGAAAGCCGCCACATACTGGCGAGCCGCCTGTCCCTCAAGTTCCACCGATAGACCTCGAAGCCCACTGGTACCGAACTTGAGACTGCTGCCTAAGGCCATCTTCTTGCTCCTACAGAAACACTGCCCGCGCGCAGCACGGGTAACTTGCAGGGCGTCGTGTTCGCGACCCGCAACTCAAGACCGGAACGCCCATCCCGCCCCGCTTCCACCGCTATTCGGCCGCTGCCGGAACGTGCTCGTCCTGCCCCGTATCGGGACGGCCCACGCTGACATAAGTGAAGCCATGGCGGCGCATTTCGTGCGGACGATAGACATTGCGCAAGTCAATGAAGGTCGGGGACGCCATGGCTGACTTCAGCCGCTCCAGGTCGAGCGAACGGAACTCGTTCCACTCCGTGACCAGCACCACCGCATCCGCCCCCTCGGCCACGCCATAGGCGCTTTCGGCGAAGGTGACATTCTCGACCAGATCGCGGGCCGCTGCCATACCCTGGGGGTCGAAGGCAACGATACGCGCTCCGCGGTCCTGCAGGCCGCGGATGATATCGAGCGAGGGCGCTTCCCGCATGTCGTCGGTGTTGGGCTTGAATGTCAGCCCAAGAATGCCGATGGTCTTGCCGCGCACATCCCCGCCGCAAGCGGCAATCACCTTGCGTGACATGGCGCGCTTGCGCTGGTCGTTGATCGACACGGTGGTTTCGACCAGCCGCATGGGGCTACCGAAATCCTGCCCGATCTTGACCAGGGCTGTCGTGTCCTTGGGAAAGCAGGAGCCGCCATATCCCGGTCCGGCATGAAGGAACTTCGAGCCGATCCGGCCATCGAGGCCAATGCCCCGCGCCACTTCCTGCACATTGGCCCCGGCTGCCTCGCAAAGGTCGGCCACTTCGTTGATGAAGGTTATCTTCATCGCGAGGAAAGCGTTGGCGGCATATTTGATCAGTTCCGACGTGCGGCGATCGGTGAAGAGGAGCGGTGCCTGGTTGAGATAGAGCGGCCGATAGACCTCGGTCATCACCTCGCGGGCGCGTTCATCATCAAGGCCGATGACAATGCGGTCCGGACGCTTGAAATCCTCGATGGCGGCGCCCTCGCGCAGGAATTCGGGGTTGGAGACAACGGCCACATCGGCATCGGGATTGACGGAGGCGATGATGTGCGCGACTTCGTCCCCGGTGCCGACCGGTACGGTGGATTTGGTGGCCACGACCGTAAAGCCGGTCACCGCGGCGGCCACTTCGCGGGCCACCGCATAGACATAGGTCAGATCGGCATGGCCATCGCCACGGCGGCTGGGCGTGCCAACCGCGATAAAGACCACTTCCGCTCCGGCGACAGCCGAGGCCAGTTCCGTTGTGAACACCAGCCGACCGGCACCCAGATTGGCTTTGACCAGTTCCGCCAGGCCAGGCTCGAAGATCGGAACTTCCCCGCGCGCCAGCGCGGCGATCTTGCCCGCCTCCTTATCGACGCAAATCACTTCATGCCCGAAATCGGCAAGGCAGACACCCGTCACCAGCCCGACATAGCCTGATCCAACAACTGCAATTCTCATCGGATCATTCTCCGTTAGCGCGCGGCGTCATCTTTGGACGGACGGCCAGTCCTCTCGGATCAGTCCAAAGGACCACTAAAGCAAGATCAAAACCATCTGATGAAATGCAACCCTGTCCTGCATCGGCAGGAAAATCTAGTGCTCGTCTCCCGCGGGGCGGGTGCGCATCTTCTTGACGGAGGAGCGAACCGATTTGCTGTCCAGCCGCCGCTTCTTTGACGCCAGGGTCGGCCGTGTCGCCACCCTCGGCTTGGGCGGATGCGCCCCTTCGCGCAGCAGTGCCACGAGGCGCGCCAGCGCTTCGGCCCGGTTGAGGGGCTGGTCGCGATGCGAATTGGAGGTGATGACGATCATTCCCTCCTTGGTCAGGCGGCTGCCCGCCAGCGCCGCGACGCGCCGCTTCATCGGCTCGGGAATATTGGGGGAATTGACGAGGTCGAAGCGCAGCTGCACCGCGCTCGCCACCTTGTTGACATTCTGCCCGCCGGGACCGGACCCGCGCACGAAGCTCTCATCGAGTTCCGCAGGGTCGATGGCGACGGTCCGGGTGATCTGGATCGGGTCCGCCATGCCACTTCCCCCGATCAGCGCTTCCAGCGGCCGGTGAAGTAGACTTCCTCGTCGTGGATGATGCGTCCCTTTTCCGTCGTCCGGAACTTGCCCGGCGCCACTTCCTCCACCCATTTCTTCTTGAGCATGCCGGCGAAGACCTTTTCGCCGACATCCTTGAAGTCATCCGGGCCGAGGACCTTGTCCTCGCCCAGATGATAGAGGGCCTTCATCTCGCGATTGGATGGACGCTGGGGCATCAGGCGGCCTTCGCGGCGTCCTTGAGGTCCGGCGGCGTCGCCTCCGCCATCAGGGAGACCAGCGCATCCATGAACGGTTCGACCTTCTGCCCCTCGGTGCCAAGTCGACGCACGGAAACCGTGCCTTCCTCGGCCTCGCGCTTGCCGACCACGAACATCAGCGGCACCTTCTGCACCGAGTGCTCGCGCACCTTGTAGTTGATCTTCTCGTTGCGCGTGTCGATCTCGGCGCGAATGCCCGCATCGCGAAGCTGGCGCACCAGCTTCTCGGCATACTCATCCGCCTCCGAAACGATGGTGGCCACCACGACCTGGGTCGGAGACAGCCACATCGGCATCTTGCCGGCATGGTTCTCGATCAGGATGCCGATGAAGCGCTCCAGCGATCCCAGGATCGCGCGATGCAGCATCACCGCATACTGGCGCGAACCGTCCTCGGCCACATAGGTGGCGCCGAGGCGCTCGGGCAGCACGTAATCGAGCTGCAGCGTGCCGACCTGCCAGGACCGGCCGATGGCGTCCTTGAGATGGAATTCGAGCTTGGGCGCATAGAAGGCACCCTCGCCCTCGGCGATCTCGAAGTCATAGCCGGTGGCGCGCAGCGCATCGCCCAGCGCCTTCTCCGCCGCATCCCAGCGCTCGATCGTGCCACCGAACTTCTCGGGGCGCGTGGCGAGCTTGATGACCACATTGTCGAAGCCCAGATGCTCATAGACCGAATAGAGCAGATGCACGAAATGCTCGGTCTCGCTCTGGATCTGGTCTTCGCGGCAGAAGATATGCGCATCGTCCTGCGTCATCTGCCGCACGCGCATCAGCCCATGCAGCGCACCATGCGCCTCGTTGCGATGGCAACAGCCGAATTCCGCCATGCGCAGAGGCAGATCGCGGTAGGACTTGATGCCCTGGTTGAAGATCTGCACATGCGCCGGGCAGTTCATCGGCTTGAGGGCCAGATACTCGGCCTCCTCCGTCAGAACCGGACCATCTTCATCCGTATTGGGAATAGCATCGGGCACCACGAACATGTTCTCGCGATACTTGCCCCAGTGCCCGGACTGCTCCCAGAACTTGGCATGCATCAACTGCGGCGTCTTGACCTCGACATAGCCCGACTTGTTCAGTCGCCGACGGATATAGGCTTCCATCTGGTTGTAGATGACAAAGCCACGCGGATGCCAGAACACCGAGCCCTGTGCTTCCTCCTGCAGGTGGAACAGGTCGAGGTCGCGGCCGATCTTGCGATGGTCGCGCTTTTCCGCCTCTTCCATCATGTGGAGATAGGCCTCGAGCTCTTCCCTGGTGGCAAAGGCCGTGCCGTAGATGCGGCTCAGAACTTCGCGGTTACTGTCGCCACGCCAATAGGCGCCCGCCACCTTGGTCAGCTTGAACGCCTGGCCCACATCCTTGACCGAGCGCATGTGCGGACCGCGGCAGAGGTCCATCCACTGGCCCTGCTTGTACATCTTGATCGACTGGTCCGCGGGAATGGCATCCACCAATTCCACCTTGAAGGCCTCGCCCTTGGCGGCAAACCAGTCCTTGGCCTGGTCGCGGCTCCAGACTTCCTTGGTGAAAGCCGCGCCGCGATCGATGATCTCCGCCATCTTCTTTTCGATGACGCGCAACTCGTCTTCCGTGAACGGGCCGGCCTCACGATAGAAGTCGTAATAGAAGCCGTTCTCGATCACCGGGCCGATCGTCACCTGGGTATCGGGCCAGAGTTCCTGCACGGCCTCGGCCAGCACGTGGGCAGCGTCGTGCCGGATCAGCTCCAGCACGTCCTTCGACCCGGAGTCGCGCGTCACGAACTCTATTCTGCCGTCGCCCTCAAGCGCATCGCTGAGGTCGGACAGCACGCCGTTCCACTTCATCGCCACCGTCTTCTTGGCCAGCGACTTGGAGATGCTTTCCACGATCTCGGTGCCGGTAGTGCCGCGCGAATAGTCGCGAGCAGCACCATCGGGGAACGTCACCTTGATCGACATTTGGAGTCTCCATTGAAATCGGTTATTCGCGCCAGAAATGGCGCGAGGCCGCTGCTTAGCATGAATGGATAACAATTCCAGCCTTTACGTGGCCCTGGGCTGGGTACGCTATCTCACTACGGCGGGCCCGCCCCTAGGCATGCTCATGCTTTTCGCCCCGCCACCGCCCATACCGCCAAGGCAGGTACCACCTCCCGGCTTCCGGCAGCGTCTCCGGCACCGGGTCGTAGCCATGCGTACCGCCCGGCCGGCAGCGCCAGAACCGGGCCAATCCCATCCAGCCGCCGGGCCAGAATCCGAATTTCCAGATCGAGTCCCGGGTATATTCCGAACAGGTCGGCAGATGCCGGCAGGTCCGCCCCACGAATGCCGAGAGCGTGTACCGGTAGAGCGTGATCAGGAACACCGCCGCAATCTTGAACGGCCAGTCGATGACTCGCCACATGAAGTCGGTGAATCGCTTCATCACCGCGCCGCCGCAACCGCTTGAGATGACTCGAGCTTTTCCAGTGCCGCAGCCACCGCATCGAAAACCAGCAACGTCGAAACATGCCGGGCCGGGTATTCCCGCACCGGCTCAAGATATCTGAGGTCGCCCCACTTGCCCGAGGGAGGCGCGCCATCGGCCTTGAGCATGTCGTGCATGGACTGGCGAACGGACAGGAACTCCTCGACAGACGTGCCGACGATTTCGCGGGCCACAATGGCGGCCGAAGTCTGCCCCAGCGCACAGGCGGAGATGTCGTGGCCATAGTTCTCGATCACGCCGTCGCGGACCACTACATCCACCTCGATCACCGATCCGCAGACGCGGCTCACCTTCCGGGCTGTCGCGTCCGGCGCGGCAAGGCGTGGCGGCTGGCGGGCGTTTCCTGCCAGATCGAGGATCTTTTCGGAATAGAGATCGCTCAGCTCCATCTGCGTGACAATTCTGTTTCTTGTTCCGGTCTCGTTCCGCTTCTATATAGGAGGTCTCCATCCGACTGTCAGGAGTTTGTGCTCCTGTCGAAATCTGACGCGCCATTCGTCGCGTAGTAGACAGTGGTTGCAACGCAAGGAGCCGGACCCCATGGACGCACGAGTTAAGTCACTGACGACCCCCACCGTCGCCAGCGCTCCCGTCGCTCGCCCCAGTCGCGAAGAAGCTGAAGCCGCTGTCCGGACCCTGATTGCCTGGGCCGGGGACGATCCGCATCGCGAAGGCCTGCTGGAGACACCCGCCCGGGTCACCAAGGCCTATGGCGAACTGTTTGCCGGCTACGACCAGGATGCCGGCGAAGTCCTGTCGAAGACCTTCAAGGAGGTAGGCGGCTACGACGATCTGGTTCTGGTGAAGGGCATTCCCTTCTATGCCCATTGCGAGCACCACATGGTGCCCTTCTACGGCCAGGCCCACATCGCCTACCTGCCCCATGATGGGGTCGTCGGGCTCTCCAAGCTCGCTCGGCTGGTGGAAGTCTATGCAAGGCGCCTCCAGACCCAGGAAACCATGACGGCGCAGATCATCGACGCCATCAACGAAAACCTCGGGCCGCGCGGCGCCGCCGTCATGCTCGAAGCCGAGCACATGTGCATGACCATGCGCGGCGTAAAGGCTCATGACGTCAAGACCGTCACCCACCGTTTCACCGGCGTCTTCGCCGAAGACCGCGTCGAACAGGACCGGTTTTTCGCCATGGTCGGGCATCGCTAGGGCCACGACTTTTCAATGCCATGCGCCGCATGATATTGGCCGCGCATGGCTGGATCATCCCAAACACTGAGCGAAGCCGATCGGCGGCTGGTGGCCGCGTGGGCAGCAGATTGTGCAGAGCGGGTGCTTTGGCTATTCGAGGATGCTTCTCCTGGTGACAGTCGCCCGAGGGAGGCGATCGATCGGACACGAGCGTTCGCACGTGGCGAATTGGATACGGCTACCGAAATCCGGAAACGCTTCGGCGGCGGTAGTGCCGCACGTGAGACTTCAGGGCCAGCAGCTGCCGCAGCGGCCCGGGCGGCGGGCCAGGCGTCAGCAGTGTGCCATATGGGAGCGCACGCCCTGGGAGCCGCAGCCTACGCGGCCAAGGCCGTGGGCCTCTCCGCCCCAGAAGATCCCCACGCCATAGCTTTGGAAATCCAGTGGCAGGTGAAGCAGATGTCGCAGGCGGTGCGGGAGGCGCTACGCCGTTTGCCCGCAGTGGGGGAAGACCGCTCGGGCCCGCTGGGACCCGGCCTGCTCGCCTCCGGACAGATGCTGCAAATCATGCGGGCACTCCAGGCGCAGATCGCTGACACGACAGTTGCCGACGACAAGCACGATCAAGTGGACCTTAGTTGATCATGGCATAGACTACCCGCCTCACACGCGGGACCATGCCATGTCTGTTATCG